>JALYVP010000298.1 GCA_030853185.1 Actinomycetota bacterium
TGTTCGTGAAAATACGTTGCCATACCTCTCAACGTTCGATATCTTGACACTAAATGTTTCAGCGTTCAAGTAACTCGGGAAGGTTCCTCCCATGACGTCCACGCTTCTCCCCTCGCCTCGCTCCGGGACCGGCCGTCGCATCCCCACCTGGGCGGTGCTGGCCATCTGCTGCATGGCGCAGTTCATGGTCGTGCTCGACGTGTCCATCGTCAACGTGGCGCTGCCCCAGATGCGCCATGACCTGCACCTGACCGTCGCCGGCCAGCAGTGGGTGGTCAACGCCTACACCCTGACCTTCGCCGGGTTCCTGCTCCTCGGCGGGCGGGCCGCCGACCTGTTCGGGCGCCGGCGGGTGTTCATCGTCGGCCTGGGCGTGTTCACCTTCTGCAGCCTGATCGGCGGCCTGGCCGGCAGCGGCGGGATGCTCATCGGGGCGCGGGCCGCCCAGGGCATCGGTGGGGCCATCCTCGCCCCCGCCACCCTCAGCCTGCTCACCACCCGATTCACCGAGGCCGACGCCCGGCGCAAGGCCCTCGGCGCGTGGTCGGCCACCGCCGCCAGCGGGGCCGCCATCGGTGTCCTGCTGGGCGGGGTCCTGACCAGCGTCCTCGATTGGCGGTGGGTGCTGTTCGTCAACGTCCCCATCGGCGTCGCCCTCCTCATCGGCGCGGCGCTGGCCCTCACCGAGTCCAAGGGCGACGGCGTCAAGCGCAGCCTGGACCTGCCCGGCGCGGTGACGGTCACCGCCGGCCTGGCCCTGACCGTCTACGCCATCGTCGGCACCGACACCCATCCGTGGGGCTCGACCCAGACGCTCGCCACCCTGGCCCTCGGCCTGGCCTTCCTGGCCACGTTCATCGTCATCGAGGCCCGCTTCGCCACCGAACCGCTCGTGCCGCTCGGTGTCTTCCGCCGCCGTTCGCTGTCCGCGGCCAATGGGATCGGGGTGACCATCGGGGCCGCGCTGTTCGGGACCTACTTCTTCCTGGCCCTGTTCCTGCAGCAGATCGACGGGTACAGCCCGCTGATCAACGGCCTGGCCACCCTGCCCTCGGCGCTCGGCACCCTGGCCGCCACCCGGGTCGGCACCCGGCTGGTGAGGACCCTCGGGCCTCGCCGCCAGCTGGTCATGGGCCCGCTGGTGGCCGCCGGCGGGCTGTTCTGGCTGTCCGCCCTGCGCCCCGGGCAGGGGTATGCGGCCCACATCCTGGCGCCGGTCGTGCTGATCGGCGTCGGCTTCGGCCTGTCCTTCGTCCCCATGGTCCTGGCCGCCACCACCGGCCTCCCGCCCCACCAGGCCGGCCTGGCGTCGGGGCTGATCAACACCACCCGCCAGATCGGCGGCGCCATCGGCCTGGCTGCGCTCGCCACCGTGGCCACCAACCTCGCCACCCACCATGCGGCCGGGGCGGTCGCCACCCGGGCGGCGCTGGCGCAGGGCTACGACTGGGCGTTCCTCCTCTCCGCCGCCGTGCTGGTGGCCGGCGCCGCGGTGGCCGTGCTGCTCCCCCGCCAGCCGGCGCCGCCCGCCCCTTCGCCCGCCACCTCGACCGACACCGCCGACGTGATGCCGGTGGGCGCCCCCGGTGACCAGCCCCTGGTGGCCGTGGAGCCCTGAGCCCCCCCGCTGATCGGTCGGCTCAGAAGGAGGCGACCACGTGGTCCAATGCCGGCGGCAGCTGGTCGGTGGTGCACGTGACCGTGAGCCGACCGGGCGACAGGCTGGCGGCGCCGATGCAGGGCACCAGGTTGGTGAGCGGGATGGTGACCGAGATCGCCGGGAGAGGCGGCACCTGGATGTCGATCCGGTTGTTGACCACGCCCAGGCGGGCTGGGACCTGGACCCCGGCCAGCCCGACGGTGCCGGCCCCGATGGTGACCGGGACCCCGATCTGGTGGTCGAGGGAGGCCTGGGACACCTGGGCGGTGATGACGGCCTCCCGGATGGACTCGAGTTGCACCTTGCCGTGCACCAGTTGACCCCGCGCCACTCTGATGTCATGGACGACGACGTCGACGGTGTCGAGGGCCACCGGCCCGGCCTGCACGCCGGTCACGTGGGCGGCGAGGGTGGGAACACTGCCCGAGGCGGCCAGGCGACCGACGAACGGGAACGACGAGATGGTCACCTGGGCGTGCGACCCTGGGACCTGGTCGTCGATCTGAGTGGCGATGGCGCCCTCGACGTGGTGACGAACGACCACGTCGGCGATGCCGGCGGCCACCACGATCACGGCCAGGATACCGACGGCGACGATCAGCTTGCGCACAGACCGCTCCCGCCCGGAGTCCCCGGGCGGGAGGCGAGGACATCGTTCAGGTTGCCGGAGCGAAAGCCCTCGAGGTCGAGGGTCACGTAGCGGTACCCGGCGTCCTTGACCGCCTTGACCACCGACGCCCGGGCGGCGAGGGCCGCATGCAGGTCGGCGGGATCGACCTCGATGCGGGCCAGGTCCCCGTAGTGACGGACACGGACCTGGGCGAAGCCGAGGGCCCGAAGGCTGTCCTCGGCTGCGCCCACCCGGCTGAGCGTGCTCAGGGTGACCGGGGTGCCGTAGGGCAGCCGGGAGGCCAGGCAGGCGGCCGCGGGCTTGTCCCAGACCTCCAGGCCGAGGAGGCGGGCCGCGTCGCGGACCTGCGCCTTGGTGAAGCCGGCGTCGACCAGGGGGAACACCGCCCCGGCTTCGGCGGCCGCTCGTTGTCCGGGGCGGTGGTCGCCGAGGTCGTCGAGGTTGACCCCGAGGGCCACGGTGGCGTCCTCGGCGGCGGCCAGGGGCGCCAGGCCGTCCATCAGCGCCGACTTGCAATGGAAGCACCGGTCGGCTCCGTTGGCCACGTACTCGGGACGGCTGGCCTCGTCTGTTTCGACGCCGACCCACCGGATGCCCCGGTCGCCCGCCCAGGTCCGGGCCGACTCCAGCTCGCTGGGGGCCAGGGAGGCGGAGATGGCGGTGGCGGCCACCACCCGTTGGGGACCGAGCGTGTCATGGGCGACGAAGGTCAGCAGAGCGGAGTCAACACCGCCGCTGAAGGCCACCACCAGCCGGTCGAGCTCACGGAGCCGTTGGCGCAGGGCGCCGAGCGAGCCCGGCGCGGTCACGAACCGGGCTGACGGGCACCGACGAGGCTCAGCACCTTGTTGATGTCGTCGACGATCCCCGCGTAGAACGGCCCGAACTCGGCGAACTTGGCGGACGCCTCGTCGAAGCGCATCGTGTAGACGGTGTCCTTCAGGTCGTCGGGATGCTCACCGAAGAGGGTGACCCCCCACTCGTAGTCGTCGAGGCCGGTCGAGCCGGTGATGACCTGCAGGATGCGCCCGGCGAAGCGCCGGCCGGACTTGCCGTGGTCCATCATCAGCGCCTTGCGGGCGTCGTGGTCCAGGGCGTACCAGTTGTCTGACTGTCCCCGGCGCTTGGACATGGGGTAGAAGCAGAAGGCGGGCTTGCCGACAGGCGGGAGCCGGGGGTGGAGGCGGATGTCGCGCTGCTCTTCTGGCATGTCCTGGGCGTACTCGGAGATCTCGGTGAGGGACACGTAGGAGTCGACGATCTCGAGCCCGGCGTCATCCAGGGCCGCCTGGAGGCGGCGCAGGCGGACCCAGTCGGGGCCGAGGGCCATGAACCCGAGGTCCGCCTTGTGACCGAGCACCGAAAAGGACACGACCTGCTGATCGTCGTCGGTCCCCTCCTTGACCGCGGTTTCGATGGCATCGGGATCGACGTCGCCGGTCAGCTTGCAGAACAGGTGGACGACTCCCCATCCAACCGACGGGCTCAGGGTCTCGGGCATGCACCCACTGTAGGAGGCCCGGAAAGCCACGATGGCCCGGCCCCCGAAGGGACCAGGCCATCGTCATGCACGTGTTGCTGCGGGTGGTAGTGCGGCCGGAGGCCTAGAAGTCCTCCATGCCGCCGGGCATGCCGCCCCCACCATCCTCTTCTGGCTTGTCCACGATGACAGCCTCGGTGGTGAGGAACAGGGCGGCGATCGAGGCTGCGTTCTGCAGCGCCGAGCGGGTCACCTTGGCGGCGTCGATGACGCCGGCCTTGAACAGATCCTCGTACTCGCCGGTGGCGGCGTTGAGGCCCTCGGCGGGCGACTTCA
>JALYVP010000056.1 GCA_030853185.1 Actinomycetota bacterium
GCCGGCCTGCTGTCGGTGACCTCAGGGTGGCGGCGCAGCCACGGGTCGGCCAGGCCGGCCGGTAGCACGTACCGGGCGGCGAACCGCTGCCGCCGCCCTTCCAGTCCCCACTGCAGCACCATCCCCCAGCGTAGAGGGCCGTGCGGGTCGATGTCCGGGCCCGGCAGCCCAGGTGTGAAAGGCTTTGCACCGGAGACCAGCCCATTCGCCCTGATCGTCCCGGCCCCCAGATGCGGCCCGGGCGGCGATACAGTGGTCCGGTACTGGCACGTCTCGATCGTCGGGAGCAGCACGTGAAAAAGGGACGACATCGGCGCTTCGAGGAAGCGCGTGCACTGAAGCAATCCACCGAGACCATCGTCGAGCCGTGTGCAGAGTGCGGTGCTGAGCCCGATTCCGAACACGCGTCGTGGTGTCTGGCCATGGAGGACGAGGACGAGGACGATCGTTCGGACCACCAGGCGCCCTACGCCTGACCGCCCTCCGCCTGACCGCCCTCCGCTAGGCCTGCCGCAGCACCGGGTGGGGGAGGAACACGGCGCCGGCGCTCCGCTCCGCCAGGTAGGCGGTGACCATCCGGGCGATGGCCACACCCACCAGGGCGGCGATCTCGCCGGCCATCTCCTCGTACACGGGGCGGTGACCGCTGAACGCGGCCGGCTCCTCGGTGCACCACCATCCGAACTCCTCGCCGCCTGCCCCCCAGTGCCTGCGGTCCCACTGGATGACCGTCGACGTGACATGTCCGTCGTCGGCCACCGTGTCCTCCCGCCGCAGGGGTAACTGCCAGCAGACGTCCGGCTTGAGCTCGTGGGGCGCCTGCCCCCGCTCCAGCGCGGCCCGGTGCAGGGCGCAGCCGGCGCCTCCGGGGAAGTCGGGCCGATTGAGGAAGATGCAGGCCCCGTCCACCAGGCGGGTGATCCTGGTGCCGTCCCGCTGCGTCCGCACGATGCCACCTTTCTTGGCCCGCTCCCGGAACTGCCAGGTCTCGGGACTGAGCGTCTTGGCCAGCCGCTTGGTCCGCTCCACGTCGGTGTCATCGGTGAAGTGAGCCCCGTAGGAGCAGCACCCCTGCACCAGCTCCGGCGCCGGGCCGGTGAGCACCCCTTGGCAACCACGGCCGAAGATGCAGGTCCAGGGGGAGAGCAGGAACGTCACATCGAACGTCCACGTCCTCTCCTCCTCGGGATCCTCGAAGCTGACCCACTCGTGGGCGTCAGCGGGGACCGCCGCCGTGCTCACGACGCCCGCCCGAGCTCGACGAGCAGCTCCCCCGCGGCCAGCAGGCCCTTCCAGAACTGGTCCATGACCATGCGCTCGTTCGGGGCATGGATGCGGTCGTCGGGCAGCCCGACGCCAAGGAACAGCACCGGCGCGGCGAGGACCCGCCCGAGCGCCTCCTCCGGGCCACTCCCACCCTCCCGGGTGAAGAGGGGCGCCGTGCCCCAGACCCGCTCGATGGCCCGGCTGAGGGCATCGACGGCTGGGTGGTCGATCGGGGTCAGGGCGGGGGCAACTGCGCCCTCGGGGGTCACCGTCATCGCGATCCCCTTGGGAACGACCGACGCCAGCCAGGCGGTGAACGCGGTGCTGATGGCCGCCGGATCCTGGTCGGGGACCAGGCGCAGCGCCACCTTGAACCCGGCCGTGGCCGGGACGATCGTCTTGATCCCGGGGCCGCCGTAGCCGCCGTGGATGCCCACTACCTCGGCGGTCGGACGCACCCCGATGCGCTCGAGGGGTGAGTAGCCGACCTCACCCTCGAGGAAGGGCACCGAGCCGCCCTGGGCCCGGAACGTCGTCTCGTCGAAGGGAGCGGCGTCGAGTGACTCCTGCTCGGCGGGGGAGAGGGTGCGCACCGCGTGGTAGAAGCCGGGGATGCTCACCCGGCCGTCATCGTCGTGGAGGGCGGCGACGGCCCGGGCCGCGATCCGGGCCGCGTTGGGCACCGTGCCGCCCCACATGCCGCTGTGGAGATCGATGGTGGCGCTGCGCACCACCACATCGAAGGCCACCAGCCCGCGCATTCCCACCGTCGCCGACGGGACGTCGGGGGCGATCATGCCGGTGTCGGAGACGACGACCACGTCGGCGGCCAGCAGATCGGCCTGGTCCACCAGCAGCGACTCGAAGTGGACGCTGCCCACCTCTTCCTCCCCCTCCACCAGGAACTTCAGGTTGACTGGCAGGCGCCCCGTCGCCTCCAGGAGGCCCCTGGCCGCTTCGATCTGGTAAAGGACCTGGCCCTTGTCGTCGATGGCGCCGCGGGCCTTGAGCTCACCGTCGACGATGACCGGGTCAAAGGGGGCCGCATGCCACGCCGACTCCGGGTCGACGGGCTGCACGTCGTGGTGGCCGTAGACGAGCACGGTGGGGGCGTCGAGGCCGGCATGGCGCCACTCGCCATAGACGGCCGGCCCGCCCTTCCCTCCTCCGGTCTCCAGCAGGCGAACCTGCTCCATCCCGGCCTCGCTCAGCCGGGCGGCCACCCACTCCGCGGACCGGCGGACATCGCCGGCCCGGTCCGGATCGGCGGAGATCGATGGGATCCGCAGCCAGTCGAACAGCGAGGCCACGATGCGGTCGCGCTCGGCGGCGGCGTAGTCGGCGAGAACCAGATCATCCACCCTTGGCACCGTAGTGTTTTGCCGAGCAGCCGCTAGCGGAGCATCGCGAATACGCTCGCCGGGATGCGTCGTCTCCGCCGGGCTCGGGTGACGGCGGCCGCCGCGGTGGTGGCGTTGATCGTCGGCGGGTGCGCTAGCCCGTCCGCCCCCAGAGCATCGGATGGCCGCCCCCCGGGCACCACCGCCACCCCGACGACGACCTCCCCCCCCGGTACGGCCGAGGTTCCCGTCCGCCCGGTGAGCTGGCATGACTGCTCATCGGAGGAGGGTCCGGGCGGCTACCAGTGTGCCACGGTGATGGTGCCGCTCGACCCGTCCCATCCCGGACCGGCCACCCTGCCCCTGGCCATCGACCGCCGCCCGGCGTCAGGGCCCAGCGCCGGCGTGCTGCTGGTCAACCCGGGGGGCCCGGGAGCGTCCGGCGTCGACGAGCTACCGACCATCGTGGGGATGTTGAACCCCGACCTCACCAGCCACTTCGACATCGTCGGCTTCGACCCTCCCGGAGTCGGTCACAGCGAGCCGGTCACCTGCCTGGACAACACCGCCTTCGGCCAGTACCTCCATCTCGATCCGTCCCCTCCCGGCCCGGCCGGACTGGCCAGCATCGTCACCGCCGATCGTCAGTTCGCCGCCGGCTGCGCCGCCCGCAGCCATGCGGTCCTGGGTCATGTGAGCACCGTCGACGCGGCCAGGGACATGGACCTGATCCGCCGGGCGCTCGGCGAGAACAAGCTCAACTACCTCGGCTTCTCCTACGGCACCCTGCTCGGGGCCACCTACGCCCAGCTGTTTGGGGCCAACGTGCGGGCCATGGTTCTCGACGGCGCGGTCGATCCCAGCCAGGGCGTCCTGGCCCAGCTCCAGGCCCAGGCCGCCTCGTTCGACTCCCAGTTCCGCCAGCTGGCGGCCAGCTGTGCCGGGGCCGCCTCCTGCCCGTGGCACGGTGGCCCCGCGGGAGGCGCGGCACGAGGCGGGACCGCAGGGAGCGGCGCCGGCGGCCTGCTGGCCGCCTTCGGCGCCCTGGAGGACCTCGTCCGCCAACATCCGATCCCGGTGGGAGACCGCACGGTCGGGCCGTCCGAGCTGCTCTACGGGACCGCGGCCGGGCTGTACAGCACCCAGTCCTGGCCGCTGATCGAGAGCGCCCTGGCCGACGCCGAGAACGGCGACGGGACCCTGATGCTGGCCGCCTACGACAGCTATGTGCAGCGTTCGCCGGACGGTACCTACTCCAACAGCCTCGAGGCGCAGGCCGCCGTCAGCTGCCTCGACGACCCGGCCCCGACGACGGCCGCCATCACCGCCAACGTCGCCGCGTTCGAGGCCGCCGCCCCCGTGTTCGGCCTCCCGGTGCTCTACGGCGAGCTGCAGTGCGCCGAGTGGCCGGTGCCGGCCACCGGCGCGCCCCACGTGATCACCGCCCCCCATGCCCCCACCGTCGTGGTGGTGGGCAGCACCGGTGACCCGGCGACGCCCTACGCCGGCGCTCAGAGGCTGGCCGGCGAGTTGACCCACGGGATCCTCCTCACCAGGGACGGCGGCGGCCACACCGGCTACGGCGCCAGCTCCTGCATCCGCCAGTCGGTCGACCAGTACCTGATCTCTCTGGCCCAACCGGCGCCGGCCACCACCTGCCCGAGCGACAGCAGTGGCTGACAGGCTGGGCCGCCGGGCCCGGGTCATGGCCGCCGCCGTGGCCATCATCGGGCTGGTCGGCGCCTGCGGCGATTCTGCCAGCTCGGGCGTGTCGTCGGCCAAGTCGTCCGCGGGCACCGACACGACGGGCGTCGTCCACTGGAAGGCCTGTGCCCCCGGCCAGGGCCCTCAGCGTTACGAGTGTGCCTCCCTCGTCGTGCCTGTCGATCCGGCCCACCCGGCGCAAGCGACGATCAACCTGGCTCTGGCCCGCCACCGGGCCGCCGGGACCCGCCGGGGGGCCCTCCTGGTGAACCCCGGAGGCCCGGGCGTGTCGGCGGTGGACGCCCTGCCCCAGCTGGTCAGCATGCTCAGCCCGACCGTCACGTCCGACTTCGATGTGGTTGCCTTCGACCCCCCCGGGGTCGGGCACAGTGCGCCGATCACCTGCCTGGACAACGCCGCCCTCGGTCAGTACCTCCACACCGATCCGGCGCCGGCCGGGCCGGGCGCCATCAACGAGGTCGTCGGTGCCGACCGGCAACTGGGCTCGGCCTGCGAGGCCCGCAGCGGCGCTGTCCTCGGCCATGTCAGCACCGCCGACGCTGCCCGTGACATGGACCGGGTCCGCCAGGCCCTGGGCCAGCAGAAGCTCAACTACCTGGGATTTTCCTACGGGACGTCGCTCGGGGCCAGCTACGCCGAACTGTTCGGTCCCAGGATCAGAGCCATGGTCCTCGACGGGGCGATCGACCCCAGCCAGGCGGCCCTGCCCTTCCTGCAGGCCCAGGCGGCGGCACTCGATGCCCAGTTCCGGCGGTTCGCCGCGGCCTGCGAGGCGTCGGCGGCCTGCCCGTGGCGGGGGGGCGGCGGACCGGGTGGCGACCTGGTGACCGCCTTCGAGTCACTGCTGGCCCGGGTTCGCCAGCACCCCATCCCGGTAGGGGATCGAACCGTGGGTCCCTCCGAACTGCTCTACGGGACCATCGCCGGCCTCTACAGCACCCAGTCGTGGCCGGTCATCGATCAGGCTCTGGCGGACGCCGAACGGGGCAACGGGACCCTGATGCTGGCCGCCTTCGACCAGTACGTGGAGCGGTCGCCCACCGGCACCTACGCCAACACCTTCGAGGCGGAATCGGCGGTCAACTGCCTCGACGGCCCGGCTCCGAGCGTCGACGGCATCGCCGCCGCCGAACCAGGCTTCGCCCACGCCGACCCGGTGTTCGGCCCCCTTGTCCTCCTCGGGGAGCTGTCCTGTTCGGTGTGGCCGGTCGCCCCCACCTCAGGCCCGCATCGCATCACCGCCCCGGCGGCGCCGCCGATCGTGGTCATCGGCAGCACCGGTGACCCGGTCACCCCCTACGCCGGGGCCCAGAGCCTGGCCTCCCAGCTGACCCACGGGATCCTGCTCACCCGGGTCGGTGATGGCCACACCGGTTACGGAGCCAGTGCGTGTGTCAGGAACGCGGCCGACGCCTACCTGGCCGATCTGAGGCTCCCACCGGCGGGGACGTCCTGCCCCAGCGACGGAGGTCCGTGATGGCAGGCGAGTTCGACGACATCCGCCGACGCCTGGAGATCATCTCCGAGGAGCTGACCGACCTGGGGATCGCCCGGCTGCGCGACTCGATCGACGCCGGTGGCACCGAGCTGCCCGTCGACGAGCGCCGCCTGGCCCGGGCCCGGCGGGCCGTCGACAAGGCGGCCGCCATCCTGGGGGAACCCGACGACCACTGAAGCGCCGGGACGCTCGGCCGGCGCGCCCTCGAGCGTCCACCCGGCGGGCCCCCGAGCCGGCACGGTGAGGTGCGCCGGCCAGCGAGGCGCTCAGGACGCAGGCGGGGCGATGGCCAATGCCGGCGGGGCGCTGTCGAGGGCGTTCAGGGCGTCGACGAGGTCCCGGAGACGGGAGTAGGACATGCGATCGAAGCGCACTGCCACCCGGGCCAGGTCGGGGAACTCGGCGCTGCGGCGCTCGGCGGGCAGGGGCCGGTCGAGGACCTGGACGGGGCCGTGGATGACGTCTGCGAAGTCCCGGCTCAACTGGCCCGCTTCCGCCGCCGTCGGTCGTCGCTCCAGCCGGATGACCAGTCGGTCACCGACCCAGCGCAATGAGTGGTAGTTGCGGTAGAAGCCGACGATCTCGGCGGCGGCGTCGGCCACCCGGTCGACGATCCGGTACAGGTTGACGTCGCCCGGGTTGACGAGGCGCCGTGACGACACCTCCTCGCGCACGAACCGCTCCCACCCGTGCCAGTAGCCGGCGCCGGGGAGGTCCAACAGGACGACCGGAGCCGGTTCGGCCTTGCCGGTCTGCAGCAGCGTCAGCAGCTCGAACGCCTCGTCGAGCGTCCCGAAGCCGCCAGGGAGGACGATGTAGCCGGAGGACTCCTTGATCAGCAGCAGCTTGCGGGTGAAGAAGTACTTCATCGAGACCAACTTGGGGTCGGACGCGATGAACGGGTTGGCCCCCTGCTCGAAGGGCAGGCGGATGTTGATCCCGAAGGCGTGATCAGGCCCGGCGCCCTCCAGCCCGGCGGCCATGATCCCCGGTCCCGCCCCGGTGACCGTCGACCAACCGTTGGCCGCCAGAAGGGCGGCGAGGTCGCGGGCCAGGGCGTAGAGAGGATCGCTGGGCAGGGTTCGGGCCGAGCCGAACATGGTGACCTTGCGAATGTGGCGGTAGGGGGCGAACACCTCGAAGCCTTCGGCCATCTCCCGCAGGGCGGCATTGGCGATCTTGAGGTCGAGTCGGTCGGTGGGGTCGGCGGCCATGCGCAGGACGGTCGTCAACATGGCGGTCAGCTGATCCCGGTTGCTCCGGACCCCCACCGCGTCCAGCAGGTCATTGAAGCGTTGGTCGAGATCCTCGGGCGTGGCTGCCATCGGGAGGGGGTTCTGCCCGGCAGGGGGAGGGGTGGGAGAGGAGGGAGGGGGAGACGCCATGGGCTCCTCTCAGCGGGGGGCGGCGTCCCGGTCGACCAACCACAGGACCCGGTCGGCGACCACCCGCCCGGCGGGCAGATCGGCGCCGTTGACGAGGTCGGTGAGCGCCTGGCGCTTGGCCTCGCCGCTGACCGTGAAGACCACCAGCCGGGCCCGGGAGATGCCCGAGTAGGTCAGGGTCATGCGGGGATGGGGGTTGCCGCCCGACGGGTCGGTGTTGAGGGAGACCAGCTGCCCGGGGTCGGCGTCGAGGGCGGCGGAGGCGGGGAACAGCGACGCCGTGTGGCCGTCGGCTCCCAGACCGAGGTGGATCACATCCAGCCGACCGACCTCGCCGATTCGCAGCTGGTAGGCGTCCGGGCCTTCCTCGCAGCTCATCGGATAGACGGCGTTGGCGGCGCCGACCCGTTCGAGCAGCGCTCGGCGGCCGAGGAGTTGGTTCGAGTCGGGGTCGTCGGCAGGGACGCAACGCTCGTCGCTCCAGTAGACGTTGACGGACAGCCAGTCGACGCTGGCCGCTCCGTCCTCGGCCAGCCGTTCGTAGCAGGCGCGTGCCGTCGAGCCACCCGAGAGGGCCAGGTAGAACAACTCTTCGGTGCGGCTGCTGAACGCGTCGATGACCGTCTGGGCAAACGCACCGGGGAGGTCATCGACGACCTTCAGCTCTCCGTGCACGCCGTGCACACTAAGGGTCCCTGAAGGTCCGCGTCGAACGGACCCGCCGGGGAGTGACCCGGAGGAGACCCTGCGGTCAGGCTGCTCAGTCGGCCTGTAGCCGGCTGGCTTTGTCCGCCAGCGAGTTCATGAGCTCCTCGAAGCTCTTGGCGAACGACGCCACGCCCTCTTCCTCGAGGCGGCGAGCGACGTCGCCCATGTCCACCCCGGCATCGGCGAGCGCTTTGAGGTCGGCTTCGGCCGCTTCGGCATCCACGTCAACCGTCCGGGCCACCCGGCCGTGGTCGTCGAACGCCTTCACGGTGGCGTCGGGCATGGTGTTGACGGTGTCGGGGCCGATCAGGTTGTCCACGTACAACAGGTCCGGGTAGGCCGGGTTCTTGGTCGACGTCGATGCCCACAGGGGTCGCTGCGGATGGGCCCCTCGGGCGGCGAGGGCCTCCCAGCGGCTACCGGAGAATCGCTCCTGGTACAGCTTGTAGGCCGTCTTCGCCTGAGCCACGGCCGCCTTGCCGGCCAGGCCGGTCGCCTGGCCGCCCAGTTGCTCGATGCGGCGATCGACCTCGGTGTCGACCCGGCTGACGAAGAACGAGGCAACGCTGTGGACGTCGGCCAGGTCTCCTCCCGAGGCGGCGAATGTCTCCAGGCCGGTCAGGTACGCCTCGATGACCGACGCGTAGCGGTCGACGCTGAAGATCAACGTGACGTTGATGTTGCGTCCCTCGCTGATCATCTCCCGAATGGCCGGCACGCCTGCCTCGGTCCCGGGGATCTTGACCATGAGGTTCGGCAGGGCGATCCGCTCGTGGAGAGAACGTGCGGCGGTGGTGGACGCGGCTGTCTCGTTGGCCAGGTCGGGGGCGACCTCCAAGGAGACGAAGCCGTCCTTGCCGCCGCTGGAGTCGTAGACGCTCCGCAGTACCCCGCAGGCCTCGGTGACGTCGTCGATGGCCATGTCCCAGAAGGCGGCTTCGACGTCGCCGCGGTCGAACGACGGCTTGTCGACGAACGAGCGGAACTGCTCGTCGTAGGCGTCGGAGCCGGTCATGGCCTTCTCGAAGATGGTCGGGTTGGAGGTCACGCCCCGGATCCCTTGTTCGACGAGGCCGGCCAGGCCCCCCTCTCGCAGGCTGGGCCGGTTGAGGTTGTCGATCCAGGGGCTCTGGCCCTGAACGTCGTAGAGCTCGTGCACGCGGGTCATGCGTCGTCCTCCTCGTCATCGAAGTCGTTCATGTCGTCGAGCAGGGCGCTGGCGGTCGCCACCACGTTGGCGGCGGTGAAGCCGAGCTCGGCGAGGACCTCCTCACCAGGGCCGGATGCGCCGTAGTGGTCGAGGGCCACCGATTCGTCCGCCCAGCGGGACCAGCCGAACGACGAGGCCGCTTCCACCGAGAGCACGGGGGCGCCGGGCCCCAGGACCCGATCCTGATAGTCGTCGTCGGTTTCGTCGAACAACTCCCAGCTGGGCATGGACACCACGCGGGCTGCGATTCCCTCGTCGGCGAGCAACTCGGCGGCCTCCACACAGATGGACACCTCCGAGCCGGTACCGATGAGGACGACGTCTGGATCGTCACCGGCGTCGACCAGCACGTAGGCGCCCCGCTCGACATCGGCGGCGTGCTCCTCGGTGCCGGCCAGGACGGGAAGGTTCTGGCGGCTGAGGATGAGGGCGGTGGGCCCGTCGGAGGCGATGGCGATGCGCACGGCCTGGGCCGATTCGTTGGCGTCGGCCGGACGGATGACCCGCAGGCCGGGCATGGCCCGCATGGCGGCCAGCTGCTCGATGGGCTGATGGGTGGGCCCGTCCTCTCCGAGACCGACCGAATCATGGGTCCAGAAGTAGATGACCTTGGCTTGGGAGATGGCGGCCAGGCGGACCGAGCCGCGCATGTAGTCGCTGAACACGAAGAACGTGCCCCCAACCGGCAGCGCCCCGCCGTGGAGGCTCATGCCGTTCATGACCCCGCCCATGCCGTGCTCGCGGACGCCGAACGCCAATGCTCGGCCGTCGGGATGCTCCCGGCTCTGGGGCTCGGCGTCGTCGAGCTTGGTGCCGGTGTTGCCGGTCAGGTCAGCCCCTCCCGACATGAGCCCCGGGACCTTTGAGGCGATGGCGTTGAGCGCGGCATTGGCCGACTTGCGGGTCGCGACCTTTTCTCCCACGTCCCACGTCGGCAGGTCGTCGGCCCAACCGGGGATGCCCTGGTTGTTCCACAGGGCGTCCCACACGGTCCTGTCGATGTCGGAGGCCTCCAACCGCTTCTGCCAGCTCTCCCGGACCGTTCGGCCGCGCCCGCCTGCGCTGCGGTACAGGTCGAGGACCTCCTCGGGGACCCAGAACTGCTCATCGGCGGGAAGGCCGAGGATCTCCTTGGTGAGTCGGATCTCGTCGTCACCGAGCGGGCTGCCGTGCGCCGCGGCGGTGTCCATCTTGTGCGGTGAGGGGTAGCCGATGTGGGAGCGCAGGATCAGCATCGAGGGCCGGTCCTCCTCGGCCATGCCCCGGCGCAACGCGGCTTCCAGACCGTCGACGTCGTTGGCCATCTCCCCCAGGTCCTCGACGTGCCAGCCGTAGGACTCGAACCGCTTGGCTGCGTCGTCGTTGAGGGTCAGCTCCGTGGGACCGTCGATGGTGATGTGGTTGTCGTCGTAGACATAGATGAGCCGGCCCAGCCCCAGGTGGCCGGCGAGAGACGCCGCTTCGTGGCTGACGCCCTCCATCAGGTCGCCGTCGCTGCAGACGACGAAGGTGTGGTGGTCCATCAGGTCAGGGCCGTAGCGGGCCCGCAACGTCCGCTCGGCGATGCCCATCCCCACGCCGTTGGCGAAGCCCTGACCGAGGGGCCCCGTGGTCACCTCGATGCCCGGGGCGTGATGGACTTCGGGATGGCCCGGCGCCCGGCTGTGCAACTGGCGGAAACGACGGATGTCCTCGAGCTCCATGCCGTACCCGGTCAGGTACAACATCGAGTACAGGAGGATGCAGGCGTGGCCGCACGAGAGGATGAAATGGTCACGGTCGGCCCAGTCCGGATCACGCGGATCGAAGTTCATGATCCGTGTCCACAGGACGTGGGCCAGGGGGGCCAGTGCCATGGCGGTGCCCGGATGACCGGCGTTCGCCTTCTGGGGGGCGTCCATGGCCAGACCGCGGATCACGTTGATCCCCAGCTGCTCGAGATCGGTTGGTTCGGCCCGGGTCGCTCCGCTCATGACACGAGACTACCCACGAGCGCCGTGGCCGACCTGCGCGTCAGGCCCCGGTCCTCACTCGAGGGCCACGCGGGGCTCACGGAAGATGCTGATCCCGATGGTGTCGGGAGCGGTCCCCTCGTTCCCTGTGCCCATCCCCAGCAGCGCTGCGGACCGGCACGCCAGAAGTGACCGGGGCGGGGGAGCCTCCCGGTCCGGGGCGGGGCCGGCATCGGAGCGGCGAGTCCTCCAGGCCAGGACCCCCCCCTCGGCACCGTCGATCACCTGACGGGCTCGCACGCCCGCCTCCTCGGGGTCGCGGACGCAGAATTGCACCGCGTCGCCCGGCTCGACGGCCGGATCGGTGATCAGAGCCCCCGTCGCCGCGTCTCTGCCCCGGACGGTGTGCACGGACCTGCCGCCGGCCGGCGCCCTGACCTCGAGGTGCACCGACCGGTTGATGAGGGCGATGTCACGGGCGGGAACCTGATCGCGGGCGATGTCCTCCAGGACGGACATGGCCGGGCGGCCGTCCAGGTCGACCAGCAGGGCGCCGTCGGCCCTCGTCACCGTGGATGCTGCCCCGACCGGGCGACGCCCCTGTTCCACCACGACGGTCAGGTCGACACCGGGGCCGAGGACGACGCCTACCGCCCCGGTGGCGTAGGCGGTCCCGTCGAGGACGACTGGCGCGCCGGCCACATCGGAGACCGCACCGGCGACCGTGAGAGCCGGCGCCAGCGCGGTGCGGGTACCGGAGCCAGCGGCGCCGATGACTACCAGGGCCCGCCGGTCGAACGGAGCCGGGCCCACCTGGGTCCACTCCGGTGAGGCCAGGTCCGCCATGCGAACGGGCACCACCGGCCCGGTGTGGGCGGCCCACAACCCGACCCCCTCCCCGGTCGGCGACCGGCCCGGCGCTGCCGCCGGCCCCCACCCGGCGTCGGTGTCCACTTCGGCTGCCACCCAGCCCAACAAAACGGTCGGGGCCAGCAAGGTCCGCACCGCCGCGGCCGCGTCCTCCAGTGCGCCCGTGTGGCTCTGCGATGCCACCAGCACGGCCAGATCCGGGTGGGCTCCGATGGCGTCGATGACCTGGCCGACGACCTCCCCGGTGGCATGGGCGGTCACCGGGTGCGAGGACAGGGCGGCCGCGAAGGGTACCGGGTTTCTCAACCTGCAGGGGCCAGGAGCGCAGGCTACCGGGACGCTTAGACCATCTCCGGGGTGCGCCGCGCCTTGGCCGAGATCTTCGGCTCGGAGTGGCGGACGGTGAGCCAGCGCAGCTTCTGGCCGAGCGAGATGAACCACCAGCCCGGGTCGATCTCCCGCTTGTGCATGGCCAGGCGGGCGGAGGTGGGAGCGGCGTGGTGGTTGGAGTGCAGACCCTCGCCCGCCGTGAGCCAGGCCAGCCACTGGGTGTTGGCGGCCAGGCCGTTGAACGGTCGGCGACCGAACTTGTGGCCGACGGCATTGACCGCCGAGTTGAGCAGCAGGTACGTGACGACGTGGACCGCCGCCGCCAGCAGCACCAGCTTCCAGTTGCCCCAGAAGATCAGGAACAGCAGGCCGACGCCGGCGGCCAGGCCCAGCAGGGCATGATCGAACAGGGCCTTGTCCCAGCGATCGGGCGGAAGATCGCGTGCGTACTTCTCGATGGTCTTGGGGTCAGCGGCGGCCCGGCGGTAAAGGATGACGTTGCCGAACTGCACGTTGGCGAAGCCCTCCAGCCAAGGCGAGTGGGGGTCGCCATCCACGTCGGTGAAGGCGTGGTGCTTGCGGTGAACGGCCACCCACTGGCGGGCCCGGATGCCCACCGTGATCCACAACACGAAGCGGCACACGAAATCAAGGGCGGGCGACATGGTGATGGCCCGGTGCGACAACGTCCGGTGCAGATAGATGGTCGTGAGGAAGATGGCTACCTGCATGACAGCCAAACCGACAATGACGGCAACAAGAGTCCCGGGCACCTTCTCAACGTACTGGAATGGGCGAGCTAGGGACGCCCGCGGCGGTACCCGTTGGGGTGGCGGGTCCGAGCCTGGCCCCCCTGGGTCCTCTGGACCTCTAGCCTCACCTGGATGAGCGAGGACGTGCCCGGTCGGCGGCACCGGTTCCAAGGGTCGGGTCCCTCCGCTCGGTGGCACCGCGTCCATCCCGTCGGGGCGATTGCCGCCCTCAGCCTCCTCGCCGCCGGCGGGCTGGCGGCTCCCGCCATGCCAACGTCGGCCGCGGCGCCGCCTGCCGGTGCAGCGGTGGCGAGCCTGACGACTCCGGTGCTGTCGGTCCGGCGGCTGCCCACGTTCGTGGCCGCCTCGGTGGCCACCGGCCACCTCGACGCCTCGCTGACCAAGCTCCTGGCCGATCCCGCCCTCCATCAGGGCGGGGCGCAGAGCTGCCTCCAGGTCACCCAGGACGGGCGCACCCTCTTCAGCGCCCAGCCGGACCAGCAGCTGCTCCCTGCCTCCAACCTCAAGTTGTTCACGGCGACAGCAGCCTTGGACAGGTGGGGCCCCGACAGCCGCATCACCACGCCCGTCGAAGCCGATCAGCCCGCGGTTGGTGGGGTCGTCTCCGGGAACCTGTACCTGGTGGGCGCCGGCGACCCCATCCTTCGGACCCCCGACTTCGTCGCCTCGCTCACCGATCCCGAGGCCACCTACACCTCCCTCGACACCCTGGCCGCCCAGGTCCGAGCGGCCGGTGTGACCAGGGTCAGCGGTGCGGTGGTGGCCGACGAGTCTCGCTACGACACCCAGCGGGTGGTGGCCAGCTGGAGACCGTCGTACCTGGCCCAGGGCGTGGTCGGCCCGCTGTCGGCCGCCGATGTCGACGACGGGTTGGCGTCGTTCAGTGGCGGCAGCGACGTGCCATCGCCCCAGCCGGCCGTCGTAGCCGCCACCAGGTTTCAGGCGGCCCTCCGGGCGGCGGGGGTCCAGGTCGGGAGGCCGGCGGCCTCCGGCACCGCCCCGGCGGGAGCGGTCACCGTCACCTCCGTCGCATCCCCGCCCCTCGCCGACGTTCTCGGAGCCGTGCTGCGGACCAGTGACGACACCGGGGCGGAGCTGATCACCAAGGAGCTGGGGCTGCGCTTCGGGACCGGGGGCACCAGTGCGGCGGGCGTGGCCGTCATCCGGGCCGACCTGGCGGCCGACGGCCTCCCCGTCGACCTGTTGCGGGCGGTGGACGGTTCGGGGCTCGACCGCTCTGACCGGGCGACGTGCCCACTGGTGGTGGCGGCATTGACCCGCGCCGGCCCCACCAGCGACCTGGCCTCCACCCTGCCCGTGGCGGGCAGAACCGGTACCCTGTTCCGTCGCATGGTCAACACGCCCGCCGCCGGGCGGGTCATCGCCAAGACCGGCACCCTCGACGACGTTTCGGCCCTCAGCGGCTTCGTCCTCGCCCCGGGGACGCCCTTGCCGGCGGGGCCGGCTCTCTCCACCCCCGCCACCCCCGTGCCCCCGCCCCCCGTGCCCCCGACCACGCTCCCATCGTCAACCATGCCGCCGGGGCCGGTGCCGGCGCCGGCCAGCTACCCCCGGGCTCCTCTCGCCTTCTCGCTCATCCAGAACGGCGTTCCCGCCTACACCACGGGGCAGGCGATCGGCGATCAGATCGCTGTG
>JALYVP010000299.1 GCA_030853185.1 Actinomycetota bacterium
GGGGTGTCGCGGGGGAGCCGGGGCCCGTACACGTTGTGATAGCGAAGGGCCACAGCCGTCGTGCCGGCCTCGCCCGCCCACAGGGCGCAGAGATGCTCCTGGTGGACCTTGGTGGCGGCGTAGACGTTCCTCGGGTCCGAGGGTGCGTCCTCGGGAACGAGCTCCCACACCAGGAACCGGTCGCATCCGTCGACCGGGCACCGGGGCTCGAAGCGACCGGCGCCGAGGTCGTCGGGCCGGCGCCGGACGGCGGGGACCGTCTCGTGCCGCTCGCAGTGATAGCGGCCCTCGCCGTAGGCGACCATGCTGGCGGCCAGCACCAGGCGGCCGCGGAACGACCGATCCCAGAGGGCGCTCAGCAGTGCCGCCGTGCCCACGTCGTTGTCGGCGACATAGTCGGGGGCATCGGCGAAGTCGATGCCGAGGCCCACCCGGGCCGCCTGGTGGCAGACAGCGTCGACCCCGGCGACGGCGGCGGCGCAGACGGCGGGGTCCCGGAGATCGCCGGTCAGGATCTCGACGCCCGGAGGCAGCGGACCCGCCGGCCACGACCCGTTGCGGTCCACGATGAGCACCTCGGTCCCGCCGGCGGCCAGGGCTTCGGCGATGTGCGAACCGATGAAGCCGTTGCCGCCGGTGAGCAGAACCCTCATCCGGTCGGCTCGGCCGCCGGATGATCGTGCCGGAGCGGCAGGTCGACGACGAACTCGCACCCATCGGCGGCGTTCACGACCCGGATGTCCCCGGCGTGGGCCTCGACCAGGCCGCGGGCCACGGCCAGACCGAGGCCACCCCCTCCGGTGTCGGCGGACCGGGCGGTGTCACCCCGGTAGGCCAGATCGAAGACGCGCTCGATGTCGGAGGCCTCGATGCCCCCGCAACCATCGATGACCGACAGCCGGGCCCGGGTGCCGTCGGGCGTCAAGCCCGCCTCGACCCTCACGGTTCGGCCGGTGGGTGTGTGGCGGATGGCGTTGTCAAGAAGGTTGTGGACGACCCGCGACATCTCCGCCGAGGAGAGCTCGACCACGAGGGGGGTGTCCATGGCCGCGTCCAGGTCGATGCCCTTGGTCGTCGCCTTGGCCGCGGCTCCAGCCAGGGCGTCGGATACCAGCTCGTCGAGGCTGACCGCCTCGAGGTGCAGGTGCACGGCGCCGGCCTCGATGGTGGCGAGGACGAACAGGTCGTCGACCAGGCCGGAGAGACGTTCGATCTCGGCGAGGAGGGTCCGGTGGTAGCGGCCCACCGTGGCCTCGTCATTGACGACCTCGTCCATGATGGCCTCGACCATCGCCCGCATCCCCGACAACGGTGTCCGCAGATCATGCGAGACCCAGGCCACCAGCTCGCGTCGTCCACGCTCCAGGGCCTCCGCCTGGGCTCTGGTGGCGGTGAGGCGTTCGGAGGTCAGTTGCAGCTCATGGGCCAGGGCGGCCAGCTCGCCAGGGGCGTCGGCGGCCGCCTGGCTGTGGATCGACACCGGCGTCTCGGCGGGGCTGAGCGCTGACGGGCGGCCGGCCGGTCCTCCCAGATCGCGGGCCAGCGAGGCCACGGTGGCGGTGGCGGAGGCGACCCGCCGGCCCAGGCTGAGCCCGGCCAGGATGGCGACGGTCCCCGCCCCGGTCAAGACCACGGCCAGGGCCCGGAGATCGTGATCGGAGATGAACATGGCCCGGGCCCCGCCGACGACGCCGATGCCGACCGCCACGACGGGGGCCAGGGCGACGATGACGGTCTGGGTCCCGGTTCTCGTCCGCCTGACCCATGCCAGCAACGCGGCGGCGACGATCAGGGTCACGGCCGCGCCGCCGGCCGACCAGGCGAAGAGGATGACGGCGTCGTGGGTCCGGAGAGAGAACGAGACGGCCTGAACCACGCTCAGGGCCACCCCCGCGACGATCACCGCCGCCGGGGCCAGCCACGATCGCAGCGCCGGGCGCGACAGGGCGAGGGGGTGGCGCCCGCTCATGGCTCGAACCGGTAGCCGATGCCCCACACGGTGGCGACATGGCGAGGGTTGCTGGGATCGGCCTCGATCTTCTCCCGGAGGCGCCGGATGTGCACCGTGACCGTCGACGTGTCGCCGTAGTCGAAGCCCCACACCTCCGAGAGCAACTCGTCGCGCCGGAAGGCGCGGCGGGGATGACGCATGAGATGAGCGAGCAAGTCGAACTCCTTGACGGTGAGCGAGACAAGCCTGCCGGATCGACGGACCTCGTGCGCCAACGTGTCGACCTCCAGATCGCCGGCGGCCATGGCGGTGGCATCTCGCTCCGGTACCGGGCCGTTGGCCCGGCGCAGCACCGCTTTGACCCGCGCCGTCAGCTCCCGGGGGGAGAACGGTTTGGCCACGTAGTCGTCGGCGCCGAGCTCAAGGCCGGCGATCCGGTCCGCCTCTTCACCCCTGGCGGTCAGGATGATCACCGGGACCGGGGCTTCGGCCCGCAGCCGCCGGCACACCTCGAGACCGTCGAGCGAGGGCAGCATCAAGTCCAGCACGACCAGGTCGGGCGGATCGGCCAGGGCCCGGCGCAGGCCCTCAGCGCCGTCGGAGCTGGTGGCCACCGCGTACCCTTCGGCCTGGAGGTACCGGCTGACCACCTCTGCGACCGTGGCATCGTCCTCCACGATGAGAACCCGTTCACGGGCCGGATCAGCGGGCATGCCCCGCATGATCCCTCTCCGGCGGTCTCTGCACACATCTGCCGGAACGGAAGTTCACCGATTTGTGATCGTGCTCACGTTTGCGGGCATGGGCAAGAGGCGTAGAAAGGCAGGGTGCCTGTGGTCGTGATCCCCGTCCTCGATGAGGCTCTCGCCCTGCCCGCACTGCTCGCCGCCATGCCCGCCGGGTACCAGGCGCTGGTGGTGGACAACGGTTCCACGGACGGATCGGCGGACGTGGCCCGCCGCCACGGGGCCCAGGTCGTGACCGAACCGGTCCGAGGGTTCGGTGCGGCGTGCTGGGCGGGGCTTCAGGCCGCCGACCCCGCCGACGGCGTCGTGTGCTTCATGGACGGAGACGGCTCGTTCGACCCCGCCGAGCTGGTCCGGGTCGCGCAACCGGTCCTGACCCAGGCGGCCGACCTGGTGCTCGGCGCCCGGCGCACGGTGGTACGAGGGGCGTGGCCAGTGCATGCCCGCCTGGCCAACCAGGTCCTGGCCGGCCTGCTCAACCGGACCCCACCGTTGCGGCGCGGCGGCACCCGGCTGCGGGATCTGGGACCGATGCGGGCCGCCCGGCGCCGCGACCTGCTTACCTTGGACCTGCGGGACCGCCGGTCAGGGTGGCCCCTGGAGATGGTGCTGGCGGCCGCCGAGGCCGGCTGGCGGGTCCGTGAGGTCGACGTGGCGTATCGCGCCCGGGTGGGTCAATCCAAGGTCACCGGCACCCTGCGAGGAACGCTCACCGTGATCGGTGACATGGGCAGGCTGCTGGTCACCAGCAGTCTCAGGCGGCGCAGGTGGCTGGCCGGGACGGCCGCTTCGCGGGGGAAGCCGGCCTGAGCATGCACATCCTGGTCATGGCGAAATCCCCGGTGCCGGGGCGGGTGAAGACACGGCTGTGCCCGCCCTGCACCCCCGAGCAGGCTGCGGCCGCGGCCGAAGCGGCCCTGGCCGACACCCTCGAGGCGGTCAGCCGGTGCGGAGCCGACCGGCGCATCGTCGCCCTCGACGGCCAGCCCGGCTCGTGGCTGCCGGCCGGCTTCGAGGTCATCACCCAGCGAGGTGAGGGTCTCGCCGAGCGGCTCGGCGCGGCCTGGAACGATGCCGGCGGTGCCGGGTTCCAGATCGGCATGGACACCCCCCAGCTGACCGCGACCGACCTCGACGATGCGCTGGGCCGCCTGGACCGGCCGGGGCGGGCGCCGGCGGTCCTCGGTCCGGCCCAGGATGGTGGATGGTGGGGGGTCGGCATGGCTCGCCCCCATCCGGATGCCTTCACCGGGGTGCCGATGAGCACATCGGGAACGGGTGCCGCCCAGCGCACCCGCCTCGAGGCCCTCGGCATGGACGTCGATCTTCTGGCCGAGGGTCGGGACATCGACACCATCGAGGACCTCCTGGCCGTGTCGCAGGTCATGGGCCGGGGC
>JALYVP010000057.1 GCA_030853185.1 Actinomycetota bacterium
TGGGTGAGGTGCCCGCCCTGGTCGAGGCGCAGGCCCAGCACGGTGTCACCGGGGTCGAGGAGGGCCAGATAGGCGGCCATGTTGGCGTTGGCCCCGGCGTGGGGCTGGACGTTGGCATGCTCGGCGCCAAAGAGCTCACAGACCCGCCGGCGAGCGAGATCCTCGACCTCGTCGATGATGGCGTTGCCGCCGTAGTAGCGCTTTCCCGGGTAGCCCTCGGAGTACTTGTTGGTGAGCACCGACCCGGTGGCGGCCATGACCGCACGGGAGGTGAAGTTCTCCGAGGCGATGAGCTGGAGCGTGGTGTTCTGACGTTCGAGCTCGCGGGTGACGATGTCGAACAGCTCGGGGTCCTCGGCTCGGCAGGAGTCGTCGATCACGACCGTCGAGTCTACGGCGCCCCGGAGCTCCTCACATCCTCGCCCGGATGTCGGACCACGGGATCGTGCCCTCCCGCAGCAGCACCGTGCCCGCGCTCGTGCAGGCCACCACGGTGGACGGCCGGGCCGGGCACCGACCGGCGTCGAGGACCAGGGTCACACCGGGAAGGCGCGCCACCTCGGCGGCGGTGGTCGCCGGCTCCCCTCCGTGGACGTTGGCACTGGTCGTGGCCATCGGACCGGCGCTTCGGCACAAAGCGAGCGGGACCGGGTGATCGGGGCAGCGCAGGCCCACCGTCTCGTCGTTGCCGCCCAGGTGGAGCCCGAGGTGGGGGCGGCGGGGTACCACGATGGTCAGGGCTCCGGGCCAGAAGCGGTCCATGAGAGCTCCGGCAGCCACCGGGAGTGGCCCGCCCAGGGCTCGGGCCTGCTCCTGGTCGGCCACCAGCACGGGGAGGTCGACCGATCGGGGCCGGCCCTTGGCCACGAAGAGGGCCTCGGTGGCGCCGGGCAGGAACGGGTCGGCGGCCAGCCCGTAAACGGTGTCGGTGGGCACGCCGAGCACGGCGCCAGCGGCCAGGATGGCGACTGCCCGCTCCAGGACGATCGGTGCGGGGAGCGGGCCCGATGCGTCAGCGATCTCGGCCGGCACCTAACCGCCCGGGGCCCGGGCGACGAGGACCCGAAGCCGGCCGCTGAGATCCGGACGGACCTCGGCGGCCATCAGGCCGGCGGCAACGGCCAGACCGACGACTTGCTCGGCCTGGTGGGGGGCGATCTCGACGACGACGACGCCGCCTGGCCGAAGCCACCGCGGCGCCCCACCCACGATCTCGGCGATGTCCTCCAGCCCGGTGGGGCCGGCGCACAGGGCGTCGGCCGGCTCCCAATCGGCCACCACCGGGTCGAGCTGGGTCATCTCTGCCCGCGAGACATACGGAGGGTTGGAGACGACGAGGTCGACGGTGCCGGCGAATCCCTCCGGGAGGGCCGCCCACCACCGCCCCTCGGCGATGCGGATCCGGGTCGCGGCCGAGCCACCGAGCCTCGCCACGTTGGCCCGGGCCACATCAAGAGCCTCGGGAGACGCATCGGTCGCCCACACGCGCACCTCCCGGCATTCGCGGGCCACCGACAGGGCGATCACCCCGGAGCCGGTTCCCAGATCGACGACGGTGGAGACGGGACCAGAAGCCGCCCGGATGCGGTCGAGCTCCTTCAAGGCCACCTCCACGGTGATCTCGGTCTCCGGCCGGGGAATGAGGACACGCCGGTCGACGAGGACGTCGACGCTCCGAAACGACCAGTGGCCAAGGACGTACTGCAACGGTTCGCCGGCCACCCTCCGAGCCAGGCGCGAGTCGAACCAGGCACCGGACCGGGCGGTCACCGCTTCGTCGAGGGCGAGCGGCCAGGCCGATCCGGCCGCTTCCTCGACCAGCCAACGGGCCTCGGCCGCGGATCCCAGCACCGCCAGCGCCCCCGCGTGCCGTGACCGCCAGGTGTCGGGCCGGGCGCCCGACGGTCGCGCCTGGCCGCTCAGGCCAGACCGTCCTGGCCGGCCAACTGACGGGTGCGTTCGGTGCCCCGCAAGGCGTCGACGACATCGTCGAGCTCGCCCAGGAGAACCTTGTCCAGCTTGTAGAGGGTCAGGCCGATCCGGTGGTCGGTGATCCGGTTCTCCTTGTAGTTGTAGGTGCGGATCTTCTCCGACCGCCCACCCCCACCGACCTGGGTCCGGCGCACGTCGGAGACCTCCGCCGCCTGGCGGTCCTGCTCCGCCTTGAGCAGCCGGGCCCGCAGCACCACCATGGCCTTGGCCCGGTTCTGGATCTGGCTCTTCTCGTCCTGCATGGCCACCACCACGCCGGTCGGCAGGTGGGTGATGCGCACTGCCGAGTCGGTCGTGTTGACCGACTGGCCACCCGGTCCGGTCGAGCGATACACGTCGACCTTCAGGTCCTTCTCCTCGACCTGCACGTCGATGTCCTCTGCCTCCGGCAGGACAGTGACGGTGGCCGACGAGGTGTGGACCCGGCCCTGCGACTCGGTGACGGGCACCCGCTGGACCCGGTGGACGCCGCCCTCGTATTTCATGTGGGCCCACGCCGAAGCGCCTTTGACCATGAACGTGACCTGGTTCCAGCCTCCCATGTCCGACGGATCAGCCGAGATGGTCTCCACCTTCAGCGCCAGGCGCTCGGCGTAGCGCACGTACATGTCGTGGAGGTCCTTGGCGAACAGGTTGGCCTCCTCACCGCCCTCGGCACCCCGGATCTCGATGATGGTGTTCTTGCCGTCGTTGGGGTCGGTCGGCAACAGCAGCACCCTGATCTCGTCGGAGAGCTGAGCGGAGCGCGTCTCCGCCTTCTCCAACTCGGCCCGCAGCATGTCGCGGTCGGCCCCGGTGGCGTCGACCAGCATCTCCCGGGCCACAGCGCCGTCATCGGTGACAGCCTGCAGCTCCCGGTAGGCGAGGACGACGGGCTCCAACTTCTTGTGTCGCCGCGACATGTCACGAAGGCGGCGTTGATCGGTGATGACCTCGGGGTCCGACAGCTCGCTGAGGACGTGCTCGTACTCGTCGTCCAGGTCGGAAAGTCGTTCGAGCACCGTCACCCATGGTACTGGGGGACCCTCATGACATTTGTCATCGCAGATCAATGACGGCGCACCCTGGCGGGTCAGCGCCCACCCCGTCATGGTGGAACGGTGAGCCAACCAACGAACACCCCAGCCCTGGTCCTCACCGGCCTGCGCAAGCGGTTCGGTCACATCGTGGCCGTTGACGGCATCGGCCTGACCATCCAGGCCGGCGAGGTCGTCGCTCTGCTCGGCCCCAACGGTGCGGGCAAGTCCACCGCCGTCGACATGATCCTGGGCCTGGCCCCACCCGACGACGGCAAGGTCGCCGTCTGGGGACACAAGCCCGCTGACGCCTGCGCCGCCGGACAGGTCGGGGCCCTGCTCCAGACCGGTGGCCTGCTCGGGGCGGTCACCGTCAAGGAGCTGATCCAGGTGATGCGCCGCATCTCCCCCCACCCCCTCCCCCTGGAGGAGGTCCTCGCCACGGCACGAGTCGGCGACATCGCCAACTCCCGAGCTGATCGCCTGTCGGGGGGCCAGACCCAGCGGGTGCGCTTCGCCCTGGCCATCGCCGGCAATCCCGACCTGCTCATCCTCGACGAACCCACCGTGGCCATGGATGTCGCCACCCGCCGGGCATTCTGGGCGGCCATGCGGGAATGGACCGACCGCGGCCGTACCGTGCTCTTCGCCACCCATTACCTGGAGGAGGCCGACGCCTACGCCGACCGCGTGGTGCTTATGGCCCACGGTCGGATCGTGGCCGATGGCTCGACGTCGGAGATCAAGGCAGCGGTCGGCGGGCGGACCATCCGCGCCGTGGTCCCAGGCGCCGAACAGGCCGAGTTGCGGGACCTGCCGGGCGTGACCGAGGTCCAGCTGCGGACCGACGCCGTGGCCCTGCGCTGCCACGACTCCGACCTGGCCCTGCGCTCCCTGCTGAGCCGGCACGTCGATGCCCATGACATCGAGATCGTCTCCGCCGGCCTGGAGGACGCCTTCCTGGCCTTGACCGACGACCCGGTTGACGCCGGCGTCGCCCCGTCTCCCTTATCCGCCATCCCCAGCCCGGAGGTCCTGTCATGAACCCCGCCCTCGTCCGCCTCGAGCTGCGCCGGGCGCTGCGCAATCGCCGCACCCTGCTCTTTGCCGCCGTCTTCCCGGTCGTCTTCTTCCTGGCCTTCTCGGCGGGGCCGGCCTCCAAGATCGGCGGCCTGGCCGCCGCCCCCTACCTCATGGTCAGCATGGCCACCTACGGGGCCATGAACGCCCTGTTCACCGGCGGCGGCGTCATCGCCGGTGAGCGCTCCATCGGCTGGCCCCGCCAACTTCGCGTCGCAGGCCTGCGGAACCGGGACTACATCGCCACCAAGACGATGGTCGCCTATCTCACCGCCCTGCCCGGCGTGCTGGCGGTCTTCATCGTCAGTGCCACGGTCAAGAACGTCCACCTGGGCGCGTCCACATGGATCGAGACCGGGGCCACGGTGCTCGTCACCCTGCTGCCGGTCGCGGCCCTGGGCGTCGCCATCGGGTACGCGGCCCGGCCCCAGGCCCTCCAGGCCGTCTTCGGGATCGGCTCCGCCCTCCTCGCCCTGATGGGCGGGCTGTGGGTGCCGGCCAGCACGTTCCCCGGCGCCTTCCAGGACATCATGAAGATCCTGCCCACCTACTGGGCCGCCGACGCCGGCCGCCTCATCCTCCAGGGCAGTTTCATCGGCGCGGAGGGCGTCGCCATCCTCGCCGCCTGGACCGTCGCCCTCGGCACGCTGGCCGGGTTCCTGTTCCGGCGGGACTCCCTCCGGCCGACCGCCGCCGGCGCCACCTGAGGACCTGGGCGGGGGGGCCGGCTCAAGAAGCCGAGGCCCACATCAGCGCCCGCCAGTCGCGACGAACGGTGACGACGTCCGGCGGCTCCTCCAGACGGGCCGCCAGGCGCCTGGTGAGCGGGTGGTCGTCGCCTCCGGGCACCACGATCACCAGACGGGCCGCCCGCCCGTCGAGGAGCCGGCTGTCGGCAGCCGAGGGCACCAGGTCGATGTCGACGCCGGTGGAGCAGACCACGACCACGGGCCGGCCGTCCAGGTCGGTCCCGGCTGCCGGCGCCGGCGATCGGTGGCGGAGGTCGGTGCGCTCGACCGGAGGGGCCAGCGGTACCAGGTCGGCGGCCCCGGCCAGGAGAGGTCGGGAGGTCACGATGGATCGCAGCCACCGCTCCGGAGCCAGGGTGTTGGCCGGGTGCAGGCGGGCACCGGGCGACCGCCACGTCCGGACCAGGGCCACAACCTGGTCAAGGGCCGCCAACGGATCCTCGTCGGGGACCATCTCCCGCCGGGCGTCACGATCGTGGTCGCCGACGCCGACGGCGAGCCGCCACCCCTGCGCTTCGCCGCCGACCAGGCGAGCGACCTCGAGCCCAAGGACGTCCCCCCGCAGGGCACCGTGCTCCACCACCGGTTGCACGCCGTGGGCCACGAGCACCGCCTCCCAACGGGTCGCGCCGGCCGGCACATCCGACGGGCGGGCCGGGTCGGCACCATCGGCGGGCTGCACCCGCTCCAGGCCCCGCCCCGCCACCGCCCAGACCGTCGGCCGGGCGCGGAACGTCTGCGCCTGGCGAGCCATCACCGAAGCGGCCACGCCATTCCCCAACTTCTCCCTGTCACTCCCCCTGGTGAGATCCATCAGGATGTGCAACTCCCCCACCTGGTGGTCCTCGGCCCACCCCAGGGCCGCTCCCAGGCTCATCGCCGATCCGACGTCGTAGAGCACCCAACCCCGCCCGGTGGCCGACTCGAGAAGGGTCACGCCACCGGCGAACGACCCGACGTCACCGGTGGCGGCACCCGGCCACTGCCGGCGGACCAACGCTGTCGCCTCGACCCCGAGCAGCGCCCGGCGCCGCTCGGGGCCCAACGAGGTCATCGTGGGGCGCTCAGGACTCTCCCGCCCCGGACTTCGTACTCTCAGACTTTGGGCCCCGGCGGCCATAGCGACGCTCGAAGCGCTCCACCCGGCCACCGGTGTCGACCAGCTTCTGCTTGCCGGTGTAGAAGGGATGGCAGGCGCTGCACAGCTCGGTGTGCAGGTTGTCCTTGGTCGACCGGGTGGTGAAGGTGGTGCCGCACGAACAGGTCACGGTCGCTGTCGTGTACGTGGGATGAATATCGGACTTCATGGTGCTCCTTTCGAGCCGCAGAGAAATCAGACGGCGGGGGCGGGGTTCTTGGCTATCTCCGCCAGGAACTCGTCGTTGCTCTTGGTCTGTCGGATCTTTTCCATCAACAGCTCCAGGCTGGCGGCGTTGGTGCCTTCGGAGGCCAAGGCGCCGAGCACCCGGCGCAACTTCCACACCTGCTCGAGCTGCTTGCGGTCGAAGAGCAGCTCCTCGTGGCGAGTCGAGGATCCGTTGACATCGATCGCTGGGTAGACCCGGCGCTCGGCCAACCTGCGGTCCAACTTCAACTCCATGTTACCGGTGCCCTTGAACTCCTCGAAGATGACCTCGTCCATCCGACTCCCTGTCTCCACCAGAGCGGTGGCAAGGATCGTCAACGATCCTCCCTCCTCGATATTCCGCGCCGCCCCGAAGAACTTCTTGGGTGGGTAGAGGGCCCCGGTGTCGATCCCGCCCGACATGACCCTCCCGGTGGCCGGTTGGGCCAGGTTGTAGGCCCGGGCCAGGCGGGTGATGCCGTCGAGGACAACGACGACGTCGCGCCCCATCTCCACCAGGCGCTTGGCCCGCTCGATGACCAGCTCCGCCACCTGGGTGTGCTCCTCGGCGGGCCGGTCGAAGGTGGACGCCACGACCTCGCCCTTGACCGAGCGGCGCATGTCGGTCACCTCCTCGGGGCGTTCATCGACGAGGAGCACCATGAGGTGGACGTCAGGGTTGTTGGCTTCGATCGAGTGGGCGATCTGCTTGAGCACCGTCGTCTTGCCGGCCTTGGGGGGTGAGACGATGAGACCTCGCTGGCCCTTGCCGATCGGCGAGATCAGGTCGACGATCCGCGCCGTCAGGTTGGCGGCGTCGCCGGGAACCTCGAGGTGGAGCTTGGCGTCGGGGAACAGAGGGGTCAGCGACTCGAAGCGGACCCGGTTCTGAGCTTCTTCCGGGCTGTGGTCGCTCACCTTGTCGATGCGGGCCAGGGCCCGGTACTTCTCGTTGCTGCCGGCAGGGCGGGCGGTGCCCTCCACCATGTCCCCCCGGCGCAGGGCGAAGCGGCGAACCTGGCTGATCGACACGTACGCATCGTCGGGGCCGGCCAGATAGCCGTCGGTTCGCACGAACCCGTATCCCTCGTCGCGCAGGTCGAGCAGACCCTTGACCTCGGTGGGCTCACCGGTGAAGGTTGGCTCGCTTGGCGCCCCCTGCAGCTCTCGGTCACCGCCCCGCTCAGAGCGGTCCCTGCCGCGACGGCGGCGGTTGCGGCGGTTGCCGGGCTCACCCTCGGGACGGCCGCCGGAACGATCCTGGCCGTTGTCGGCCTGCTTGACTCCCCCGTGACCACCCGCGCCGCTCACTGCCGGGGCCGGGTTGCTCCCCGAGGGCCGGGTGGCCGGGTTCTGGGGGGAGCCGTTCGCCGGGCCCTGGCCACCTCCGCCCTGTCCCCGGGCCGGGCCGCTCTGGCCCTGGCCGTTGCGACCCTGGCCGCCGTTGCGGCCCTCACCGCCGTTGCGGCCCGGAGCGTTCTGATCCTGACCGGAGGCATCGGTGCCGGTGTCTTGACCTGCCGCCGGCGCCGAGGATGCGGTGGGTGGCACTGCGGGTTCCGGTGCCAATGCGGCGGCCGGAGCCGAGATGGCCGGGGCGGCCGCGTCGCTCGCGCTCGGAGCAGCAGGGGCACCTCCGGCCGACTCGACCGCCGGCCCGCCGGCCGGGCCGCCATGGTCTACAGACGGCTCCTTGGGGGCTTCTGCCCCCGGGGGCGCCTGTTGGGCCGGTCCGGCCGCCTTCCGGGCCCGTGTCCGACGAGGCTTGTCCTCCTCGTCGGCCGGGGTCTCCTCGACCCCGGTGGAGCGAAGGATCTGGGTGACCAGATCGGACTTCTTGGCTCGACTGGTCGGCCGGGCGCCGAGCGCCTCGGCGATGGCGAAGAGCTCTTCGCGGTCCTTGCTCTCCAGGACCGAGCGCTCGAGCTGCGGGTCGCTCATGGACTACCTCGTTCGTCTGTTGGTTCGCTCAGGGCCGATGTCGGAACGGTGTGGTCCGCACCCGGGCCGCCGACGTCTCGTTGTCACCACGTTGTTCTGACACAGGCCCTCAGGGGGAAGGGAAAATGATCGGGTCGCCACCGGCACCCCTCGCACCGACCGCCGGGACAGGCCCGGTGGGACGAGGAGAGGAGGAGCGGAGCGGGCGAAGATTGGCCCGTCCCGTTGTCCCGCAGTGGATCGGAACCACCCGCCCTGACAACGAGCGGCGACGGCGTCATGGTAGCCACCATGGGAGGACCGTGCCAGGTCACCTACCAGATCCCCGACGTCGGGTCAGAGGCCGAGGGCGGATCTGACCGATGCCGTCTCGGCCGCCACCTTGGCGGGGACGGCGATCTGGCTGATGGCGATGTCGGGATCCTTCAGGCCGTGCCCGGTGAGGACACATACCACCGTCGAACCCTCGGGCGCCCCGACCGACAACAGGCCAGCGACCGAAGCGGCCGACGCCGGCTCGCAGAACACCGACTCCTCGGTCGCCAGGTAGCGGTAGGCGGCGAGGATCTCCTCGTCCGTCACGGCGGTGATGGCACCGCCCGACTCGCTCGCCGCCGCTGTCGCCCCGTACCACGACGCCGGGCGGCCGATACGAATGGCCGTGGCGACGGTATCGGGATCGTCGATGGGATGACCGGCGACGATGGGAGCGGCGCCCGCGGCCTGGAACCCGAACATCCGGGGCAGGTGGGTGATCCGGCCCAGGTCCTGGTACTCCCGGTAGCCCTTCCAGTAGGCGGTGATGTTGCCGGCGTTGCCCACCGGGATGCAATGGAGGTCCGGAGCGTCGCCCAACTCGTCGACGATCTCGAAGGACCCGGTCTTCTGGCCCTCGATCCGGTACGGGTTGACCGAGTTGACCACCGTCACCTCGCCGGTCTGTCCGAGCTCTCGCACGATGTCGAGCGCCACATCGAAGTTGGCTGCGATCTGCAGCACCTGGGCCCCGTGGATCAGGGCCTGGGCCAGCTTGCCCAAGGCGATGTAGCCGTCCGGGATCAGGACCGCGCACGTCAAACCGGCCCGCGCCGCGTAGGCGGCGGCCGACGCCGAGGTGTTGCCGGTCGAGGAACAGATCACCGCCTTGGAGCCCTCCTCGAGAGCCTTGGTGATGGCCAGGGTCATGCCTCTGTCCTTGAACGAGCCGGTCGGGTTGGCTCCTTCCACCTTCAACAGCACCCGGGCACCAACCCGCTCGGAGAGCCGCGGCGCCTCGAGCAACGGCGTACCCCCCTCGAGCAGGGTGACGACGGGAGTGTCATCGGTGACCGGCAGGAGGGGCCGGTACGCCTCGATGACACCCGGCCAACGACGGCTCATCCCTCGTCGACCACCCGGATGACCCCACCGACCCGCTCCACCACATCGAGACCCCGCAACTCGTGGAGGCACCCCTGCACATCCCGCTCGAGCGCCGGATGGGTGATGAACACCAGTCGGGCGCCGCCGTCGGCCCCAGTGCGCTCCTGCTCCATGGACCGGACCGACACCCGGTGGCGGCCGAGGACGCCGGCGACGGCGTGCAGGACACCGGGCCGGTCGGTCACCGACACCGTCAGGTAGTACGGCGAGCTGAGCTCGTCTATGGGCCGCAACGGAACGTGGCGCAGCGCCAGGCTGCGCCCGGCCCCCCCGGTCGTCAGGTTGTGCGCCGCGTCGAGGAGGTCGCCGAGCACGGCGCTGGCCGTGGGCATCCCGCCGGCACCCCGCCCGAGCAGCATCAGTTCGCCGACGGCCGCACCCTCGATGAACACGGCATTGAAGGAGTCACGAACCGAGGCCAGAGGGTGATCCGCTCGGACCATGGCCGGGTGGACGCGCACGGCGATCGCCGGCTCGGGTCCGTCGTCGTGGCCGACCAGGGCCAGGAGCTTGATCACGAACCCCAGCCGCTTGGCCACCGCGATGTCGGCGGCCGTGATGGCGCTGATGCCCTCGCGATAGACGTCGCCGGCCACCACCCGGGCCCCAAAGGCCACGTTGGCCAAGATGGCCGCCTTGGCCGCGGCGTCGTAGCCTTCCACATCGGCAGTCGGGTCCCGCTCGGCGTACCCGAGGCTCTGGGCCTCGGCCAGGGCATCGTGGTACGAGACCGACGAGTCGTCGGTCATCCGGCTCAGGATGAAGTTCGTCGTACCGTTGACGATGCCCATGACCCGGTGGATGCGTTCGCCGGCCAGGGACTCGCGCAGAGGGCGAATGAGCGGGATGGCGCCGGCCACGGCCGCCTCGAAGAGCAAGTCGACCCCGGCGACGCCGGCCGCCTCGAACAACTCCGGGCCGCAGTTGGCCAGCAGCTCCTTGTTGGCGGTGACCACCGGCTTTCCCGCCTTGAGCGCTTCGAGGATCAGGCTGCGCGCCGGCTCGATGCCACCGATGACCTCGACGACAACATCGATGTCGGGATCAGCGACGACCGTGTGGGCGTCGGTGGTGAGCAGCTCGTTGGGAACCATGACCTCACGCTCGCGAGCCCGGCTGCGCACGGCGACGGCCCCCAACTCGAGGCGCTGGCCGGTCTTGGTGGCGATCCGCTCGGCGTCATCGACGATGAGGCGGGCGAGCGCCCCGCCGACGTTCCCGCAGCCGAGCAGGCCCACCCGCAACGCCTTGGTCTCCATGTCCGAGAGGGTACCCGGCGCCATCGGCCCGCCCGGCGGCGCCGGTTCCGTGGTCGTTCACGCCCCTTCGAAGGGGACGTCCACGTCCTGGGCCACCAGGTCGTCGTAGGTCTCCCGGCGGACGACAACGCGAGTCCGCCCGCGGCTGACGAAGACCACCGGGGGTCGGGGCACCTTGTTGTAGTTGGAGGCCATCGAATGGCCATACGCACCCGTCACCGGGGTGACCAGCACGTCGCCGACCGCCACCGACGCCGGCAGGTGGGCGTCGCGCACGATGACGTCACCGGACTCGCAGTGCTTGCCCACCACCGTGGCCACAAACGGCCGGGCGGCCCGGCCGTCCCGGGCCAGAAACACCTCGTAGCCGCTGCCGTAGAGCACCGGGCGGGGATTGTCGCTCATCCCGCCATCGACGCTTACATAGGTGCGCACCCCGGGGATCGTCTTGATGGTTCCGACCGTGTAGCACGTGACCGCGGCGCTGGCCACGATCGAGCGACCGGGCTCGGCCGTGAGGCGGACGGACGGGTCGAGACCGGCGTCGAACGCGGCGGCACGGACCCTCCGAGCCCACTCACCCATCGACGGGGTCGGCTCGCCGGCGACATACCCCACGCCCAGCCCACCACCGATGCACAGCTCCGGGAGGTGAAGGTCGTTCACCAGCGGGGCGATCACCCCAAGGGCCAGAGCGAAGAACTCCGCCTCGAAGATCTGCGAACCGATGTGGGCGTGAACCCCAACAAGGCGCACCGCGCTCGAGCCCGACACCAGCCGGGCGGCGACATCGGCGGCCGCACCCGATGCCAGGCCAAAACCGAACTTCGAGTCGTCCTGGCCGGTCCGCACGTACTCGTGGGTGTGGGCCTCCACACCCGGAGTGACCCGGATGAGGACATCCGGGCGGACCCCCATCCTGGGCGCCAGGCGATCGAGGCGGTCCAGCTCGTCGAACGAGTCGACCACGATCCGCCCCACCCCGACCGCCATGGCCTGAGCCAGTTCGACCTCGGACTTGTTGTTGCCATGCAGCACCAGACGCCCGCCGGGCACCCCGGCGGCCAACGCCACATGCAGCTCGCCGCCGGTCGACACGTCAATGCACATGCCCTCCTCGGCCGCCAGGCGGGCCATGGCGGTACAGAGGAACGCCTTGGACGCGTACGCCACCCCGTCACCCCAGGAGGTGACCGCCTCCCGGCACCGGCGCCGCAGATGGTCCTCGTCGTAGACGAACACCGGCGTACCGAACTGTTCGCACAGGTCCGCCACGTCGACCCCGGCGATGGACACAAGGCCGTCGACCCCGAAGGCGGCCCCGTCGGGGAGCAGGGACGGGTCGACGGCGGCATCCGGGGAGGCGACCAGAGACCGCTCGGCGGTCACGAACCGCGCTCGGCCAGCACGCTCTCGACCTCCTCGAGCAGGTCGAGAGGATCGAACGGCTTGGTGATGTAGGCGTCGCCCAGAGCCTCACCGGCGGCCACGTCGTTGGCTTGAGCCTTGGCTGACAGGAACACGATCGGCACGCCGGCAGTGGCCTCGTGGTCCCGCAACCGGCGGGCCACCTCCAGGCCGTCCATCTCAGGCATCATCACGTCGAGCAGGATCACGTCGGGCGGGGCCTCGATCGCCGTCATCAGGCCGGTCTGGCCGTCGAGGGCGGTGACCACCTCGTAGTCCTCCATCTCGAAGTTGACGCGCAGGAGCTGAACGATGACGGCATCGTCGTCGATCACCAGGACCCGCCTCGCCGTCGACCGCTGGACCACGCACCACAATCTAGGCGACCCATCGAGGACCTCCGAGTGGGACCGCAGGGCAGGGACCCGGCGACTAAGGTCTGGACCTTGGCATCAAGGCCAGTGAGCCCCGCAGCACCAGGGCCCTCGTAGCTCAGGGGATAGAGCACCGGCCTCCGGAGCCGGGTGCGCAGGTTCGAATCCTGCCGGGGGCACGGACATCATGGCTGGTGAGAGGGGGTAGAGGGCTCGGTTCGGCTCTGGTCATGGCCCGGCGACGGTGAAGAACTCTCGGGATTCTTGGCTGGGTCCGAGATAGCGGGTGGCAGGTCGTTGCATGCGGGGGTAGAGCTTGGCGGCGCTTATCTGGGAGGGGTCGCCGCTACGTTGATGGTTGTAGAAGTTGAACGTGACCCATTCGGGGTTGATGTCGAGGGTCATGGCCCGAGTCGCCCCGGCACGCTGGAGGGACTCGGCGAGCGTGCGGGCGGACAGGGCCGCTCCGGCCACGTAGACGAGTGCACCCGTGGCGGTCACGCCGAGGCCGGAGCGGGCGACGATGGTGGCTGCTCCGAGGGTTGATCCCCACACCCGGGAGTCGTTGGTGGTGGCGGACGGGGACAGTTGTCCGTTGTCGACCATGGGAACAAGGTTCTGCACGACGGCCGCCACGTTGGGGGCCATGGCGACTTCGCTGCCCCAGGTGCCGACGTTGACGTGCCCGTCTCGGTAGAGGACGAACGAGGCGGCGCCGTTTCGTAGGGGGACGGCGGTGCGCCCGTCGAGGTAGAAGCCGCCGCGGGCGTCTTGGGGCCGGAACCCTGCGTTGAACGCGGCGGCGATGGTGGGCAGCTCTGCGGCGGTGATGTCGGGAGGGTGGGTCCAGGTTCCTCCCGGTTCGCTCGCCCCGGGGACCACGCCGATCTTCATGAGGCGCGGGTCTATCCACACGGCGCTGGTGATCTGGGAGGTGTAGACGTTGTCGGCTCGGAATTGGGCTTCGTACATGCCCGGGGCGCCGCCGACCGACGGCCCGACGGCCTGCCAGGTTCCCTCGCCGGGCAGGCTCGGGGAGACCACCGGGGCGACGGGAGCGGGCGGCCGTAGAGGAGCAGGACCGTGGGGCGAGGATGGGCTGGTCGGGTGACTCGCCCCAGGGAGGGCGTTGAGACCACCGGGGCGGCCGCCCTTAGCCGGTGCGTTGTGGCTGTAGTAGGCGGCTTCGAGGTGGTTGATGGCGAACCCGGCATGATGGGCGCGTAGCCAGTCGGCCCACTTGGCGGAGAAGCTCTGGTTCCCAGGTGTGGTCAGCACCCCTCCGAGGGACCAGACGAAGATGATTACGATCAGGCCGGCCGCGGCTGCGGTGAGGCGCCGACGGCGGAACCGGCTGCGGGCCCGGCCAGGAACGGCGAGGTGGCGCAGACCGTCGAAGAGATCGCCGTCGGCTGTTAGCGGTTCGAGCTGGTGGTACCTCGCGGGTAGGGGCGAGTCACGTCGAGACGTCACCGGCCGGTATGGCCTCGATGGATGGTCGCCCGTCTCGGGTAGAGCCTTGTCAACGGAACCGCTGGCCTTGGAGGTAGTGGCTGATCTGGCCGATGGTCACCGATGCCAGCACGACACCGACGATCATGCTCAAAACCAGGGCTGCTTGGCGGGTCGTGCCGCCTCTGACGTCGTTGCGGTTTCGACGGGCCCAGTCGAGGGGAGCGAGGCGGACGGTGTCGCGGGCATGGCCGAGGACATGGGCGGTCATGGCCACGAGCCAGGCGACGAAGCTGGCCTGGTGGACGAAGAGGAGCTGGCTGTGCCAGTTGGCGGGGCCAACGAGCAGAACGATTCCCGAAGCGAACATGACCACCGTGGTGGCGACGACGAAGGGGCCGAGCAGGCGCAGGACGGCCGGTGGCGGCCCTTTTCGGCGGTAGGCGGAGTTGCCGCGGTAGTAGCGGGCGAACCGCCAGGTGGTCGAGCCGATCTTGACGGCCACCAGCGGTACCAGCAGCATGCCTACGAAGACGTGCAGGGTGAGCAGAGCGTGGATCCGCAGGACGGTGACACCTTCGACGGCGAGCAGAACCACGAGGATCACCGCCGTCGACGCCGTGAGGCGGGCGTTTGATTCCACGCCCGCATCACCGCGACGGGC
>JALYVP010000004.1 GCA_030853185.1 Actinomycetota bacterium
GTACGGCGCCGGCCGCCGGGTCGAGGAGGCGCCCCAGGGCGGCGGGACCGTCGAAGCGACCCGGGCAGTACCAGTCAATGGTCCCGTCGGCGGTCACGGCGGCACCAGTGGCGCCGTCGCCGATCCAGGACCGGGCACCGAGGGGTACCCGGTCGGCGTCGGTGATCACCGGCAGGGAGGGAGAGGGGCCACGCTTCGGGCGGTCAGCTGGCGCCGACGGCGACCACGTCGACTTCGAGCGCGCCGCTCGGCGCCTGGTAGGAGACCCGGTCACCGGCCTTGGCGCCGGTCAGGGCCTGGCCGAGGGGAGAGGCGGGGGAGATCACCGAGATGCCTTCGCCGCGCTCCTCGATGGAGCCGATCAGGTACCGCTCCACGTCGTCGTCGCCGACATAGCGCAGCGAGACGACGACGCCGGTCGACACCTCGCCGGCGGCTCCGGCCGTGGTCGAGTCGACGATCCGGGCGTCTTCGAGCGTGGCCCCCAGCTGGCGGATCCGGGCCTCCATCTTGCCCTGGCTGTCCTTGGCCGCGTGGTAGTCGCCGTTCTCAGAGAGGTCGCCCAGGGCGCGAGCCGCTTCGATGGCGCGGGCGATCTCCACCCGGCCGCGGGTCCGGAGATCCTCGAGCTCCGCCGCCAGCCGGTCGTAGGTGTCGCGGGTGAGTTGCGTCTCGGCCATGGGCTTCCACGCTACTGCGGTTGACGTCGCCTTCCCCATCCACGACACTGTGAGGACTGTGACCCCGTTCACCGCCGCTGCGCCGACCGCCCGGTCGGTACGAATCATCGTGTAGCACACCGGTGGCAACCACCGGTGTGCTGGTCTGACCGTCCCTCCAGGGGCGGTTCTTTTATGTCCGAGTTCAAGCAACCGAGCAGAGGAATCCGTTTGTGACAGCCCACCGGATCGCCGTGATCCCCGGCGACGGGATCGGCACCGAGGTCATCGCCGAGGCTCTCAAGGTGGGCCGCGCCGCCGGTGCCGAACTCGACACCGTCGACTACGACCTGGGCGGACGGCGTTACCTGGCCACCGGCGAGGTCCTGCCCGACACGGTCCTGGACGAGCTCGCCGGTTTCGACGCCATCCTGCTCGGGGCCATCGGCACGCCCGAGGTGCCGCCGGGAGTCCTCGAACGGGGACTGCTGTTGAGGCTGCGCTTCGCCCTCGATCTCTATGTCAACCTTCGCCCCTTCGTGGCCCCGGTGAGCGTCGGGGCGGGGGTGCCGATCGACTTCACCGTCATCCGGGAGAACACCGAGGGGGCCTACGCCGGCGAGGGCGGCTTCCTCCGGCATGGCACCCCGGCCGAGGTGGCCACCCAGGGCTCGGTGAACACCCGATTCGGCGTCGAGCGCTGCGTCCGCTTCGCCTTCGACCTGGCCCGCAGCCGGCCCCGCCACCACCTGACGCTGGTCCACAAGACCAACGTGTTGACCTTCTCCGGCGACCTGTGGATGCGCACGTTCGAGCAGGTCAGCACCGAGTACCCCGATGTCGCCACCGCCTACAACCACATCGACGCGGCGTGCATCTACTGCGTCGAGTCGCCGGACCGCTACGACGTGGTCGTCACCGACAACCTCTTCGGCGACATCCTCACCGACCTCGGTGGGGCCATCGCCGGGGGCATCGGCCGGGCCGCCTCGGCCAACCTGAACCCGGCCAGGACTGGCCCGTCATTGTTCGAGCCGGTGCACGGCTCGGCCCCCGACATCGCCGGGACGGGCCGGGCCAACCCCACCGCAGCCATCATCTCCATGGCCATGATGCTCGACTTCCTCGGCGCCAGCGACGAGGCCAGGCGAGTGACCATGGCGGTGGAGCGCTTTGTCCCCGACGCTGCCCTGTCGACCTCGGAGGTCGGCGACGCCGTCATTGGAGCACTTGGTGCAGAAAGGGCGTCATAGAGATGCCGATTGAACCGACCGAGAAGATCTGGATGGACGGCGAGCTCGTCGACTGGGACGACGCCAAGATCCACATCCTGACCCACACCCTCCATTACGGCTGCGGTGTCTTCGAGGGCATCCGCGCCTACCCGACCGAGCGGGGGCCCGCCGTCTTCCGGCTCACCGACCACATCCACCGGTTGTTCAACTCGGCGAAGATCTTCATGATCGACGTGCCCTTCACTGTCGAGGAGCTCATCACCGCCACCAAGGACACGGTGCGGGTCAACGGCCTCGACCAGTGCTACATCCGCCCCATCGTCTACCTGGGCTACGGGGAGATGGGCCTCAACCCGCTCCCCTGCGCAGTCAACGTGTCGATCGCCGTCTGGCCGTGGGGTGCCTACCTGGGCGAAGACGGCCTGGAGCAGGGCGTCCGGATGAAGATCAGCTCCTGGCAGCGCCACGACCCCAACGCCATGCCCCCCGCAGCCAAGGGCACCGGCATGTACATCAACTCGTCGATGGCCAAGGTCGAGGCCCTCAAGTCCGGCTACGACGAAGCCATCCTCCTCTCGCCGCAGGGCTACGTGAGCGAGTGCACGGGGGAGAACCTCTTCGTGGTGCGCGGCGGGCGGATCATAACGCCGCCGTCGTCGGCCGGGGCCCTCGAGGGCATCACCCAGTCGTCGGTGCTGACCATCGCCCGGGACCTCGGCTACTCCGTCGAGGTGGGCAACATCTTGCGTTCGGACCTGTATGTGGCCGAAGAGGCGTTCCTGTCCGGAACCGCCGCCGAGGTCGTGCCCATCTCCTCGGTCGATGACCGCCTGGTCGGTGACGGCCGGCCCGGACCGATGACCCGGCGGATCCAGGAGGTCTTCAGGGAGGCGGTCCGGGGCAAGGTCGACCGCTACAAGGACTGGAACGAACATGTCAGCTGAGGGCCTCGAGCACAGCCACCCGGCCCACCGCCACCCGCGCCTGCCCGGCCTCCCGGCGGCGGTGGACATCTACGACACCACCCTGCGCGACGGGAGCCAGCAGGAAGGCCTGTCACTGACCGTCGAGGACAAGCTCCGGGTGGCCCAGCAGCTTGACCATCTCGGGGTGGCGTTCATCGAGGGCGGTTGGCCGGGCGCCAACCCCAAGGACGAGGAGTTCTTCCACCGGGCTGCGGCCGGGGACCTCCACCTGAACACCGCCACCCTCGTCGCCTTCGGCTCGACCAGGAAGGCCAACGGCCGGGCCGAGACCGATCCAGTCCTCGCCCACCTGCTGGCCGCGGGGACCTCGGCGGTTTGCCTGGTGGCCAAAGCATCGGAACGTCACGTGGTCGACGCGCTGCGCACCTCGCTCACCGAGGCCGTGGACATGGTGGCCGATTCCGTCGCCTTCCTCCGCAGCCACGGCCGGAGGGTGTTCCTCGACGCTGAACACTTCTTCGACGGGTTCCGGGACAACCCCGGCTTCAGCCTCGACGTCCTCCACGCCGCGGAGGAGGCCGGAGCCGAAGCCCTCGTGCTGTGCGACACCAACGGGGGGACCCTGCCGTTCGCCGTGGAACGGGTTGTCGGCGAGGTGCGGGACCGCACCGGTGTGGGCCTCGGTTGCCATTTCCACAACGACTCGGGCTGCGCCGTCGCCAACTCCCTGATCGCCGTCCACCAGGGGGTCACCCAGGTCCAGGGCTGCGTGAACGGCTACGGGGAGCGCACCGGCAACGCCGATCTGACCTCGGCGGTACCGGATCTGTCACTGAAGATGGGGGTGGAGACCATCGGCCGGGACCGGCTCCGCCTCCTCACCCCCGTGTCCCATCACATCGCCGAGCTGGTCAATGTGGCGCCGCCACCGGACCAACCCTTCGTCGGGATGTCGGCGTTCACCCACAAGGCGGGCCTGCACACCAGCGCCATCGCCCGGGCCAAGGACGCCTACGAGCACATCGAGCCCGACGCTGTCGGCAACGGCACCCGATTCGCCGTCTCGGAGATGGCCGGCCGCTCCACCGTGTCCCTCAAGGCCGAACAGCTCGGCGTGGAGCTCGACGACGCGGCCACCGGCGAGATCGTCGAACGCCTGAAGGACCTCGAGCACCGCGGCTACCACTTCGAGGTGGCCGACGGGTCCCTGGAGCTGCTGATGCGGGAGGCGGCGGGCTGGAAGCAGCCGTTCTTCCACCTCGAGAGTCACCGGGTCGTGGCCGATCTGGGCGAGGGGGGGCAGTGGGTCACCGAGGCCACCATCAAGGTCCACGTCGGCGACGAGCGCATCCTGGCCGTGGCCGAGGGCAGCGGACCCGTCGACGCCCTGAACACCGCGCTGCGCAAGGCAATCGGCACCCACTACCCGGTGCTGGCCGGCGTCCACCTGACCGACTACAAGGTCCGGGTGCTCGACACCGGACGGGGCACGGCGGCCGTCACCCGGGTGCTCATCGACTCCACCGACGGTGAGCGCAGCTGGACGACGATCGGGGTCTCGGAGAACATCATCGAGGCGTCATGGGAGGCCCTGGCCGCCTCGGTGGTCTTCGGGTTGCTCCACGGGGCCGCCGATCAGCAGACTCAAGGCTCGTGACCCAGCCCGACTACGTGCCCCTGAACGGGCCCGACCGGGTGCGGCCGTCGGACCGCTTGACCCTGCCGGGGGCGTGGCGAGCCGATCGGCCCGCCGACCTGACCCACCAGGCGGTACCGGCCGGCGCCGGCTTCGGTCAGCCCGGCCCTGATCTGGGATACGGCTTGAAGCTGGCCAAGCGCTTCATCGACCGTCTGGTGCTGACACCAGGCGAGGCACCCGCCGACGTGGTGGCCGGCTGCTTCGCGTGCGGAGCGAAGCGGGCCGCGGCCGTCGGCCGGGCTCCGGTCATCTACGACATGGAGTGGGGCTACAGCCTGTGGGGCTACCTGGTCGAGGCGCCGGCGGGGCTGGTCGACCTGCGGGTCCCGCTGTTCCGCGGCGCCGCCCACCACTACGCCGACCAGCGGGCGATCGTCGACGCCATCGCCCCCCAGGCCCTGCTGCTCACCCCGGCGGCGGTTGCCGAACGGGTGCGGGGCGGGTGGGAGAACCTCTTCGTCGTCTGACGTTTCGCCTCCGATCGATGGCGTGGCACAGTGGAAAAATGTCCATGTCCCTTGCCGAGGCCGACGCGGTGCTGACCGCCCCCGGGCAGATGTTCGAGATGGCCGAGGCCGACGTGCGCGGCGTGGCGACCCGGGTGTGGAAGGGGGCGCCGGCCACCCTGGGCGACATCCTGCGTTCGAGCCGGGGCCACGGCGAGGCCACGTTCCTGGTCTACGAGGATGAGCGGTTCAGCTTCGAGGAGCACTTCCGCATCGCTCCACCCGGTGCTCGGCGAAGAGGTGGGGGCGGTGGTCGTTCGCCGGCCCGGGGGCGCCATCGACGATGCCGGCGTCCGCCAGGCGGTAGCCGAGAGGCTGGCCGCCTTCAAGGTGCCCAGCCAGGTGTGGTTCGTCGATGAGCCGTTGCCTCGCAACCCCGCCGGCAAGATCCTCAAGCGCCAGCTGCGCGACGAGCTGGTCGGCTGAACATCACGTTCGCCTGAAGGCGCTGCGGGCGCGGCCGGCGATCTCGTGGGCAGTCGTCATCACCTGGCGACGGTCGCCGTCGACTTCGGTGAGCTTGCGCCGTCCGGTCGCGTAGCCCCACGCGTCAAAGATGCGGGGGCGGGCGGCTACGGCCCCTTCGAGCCGGTCCAGCTCGGTCAGGTCGGGCTGGACGTGCAGTCGGTAGCCGTTGACGACCGCCTCGACGTGGCGCGGTCCGGATAGTCCCGCTGACCACAGCAGGAAGGCAAGGGTCCACAGTCGCGGCGCCACACCGGCCCCGGACCAGTCGATCATCGTCAGGCCTCCGGCGGCGGGCACGATGGCGTTGGCCGTGACGAAGTCCGGGTGCGTGAATCCCAGCGGTAGGTCATGCAGGTCGTCGAGCTGTTCGACCTCGTGGCGCAGTGCCGCCAGGGCCGGCCGCCACTCGTCGGGGACGTGGGAGCGGGCATCGACCAGCTCGCCCAGAGCGGCGATCTCCGCGTCGGGGCCGCCCTCGAACGCCAGGTGGTGCCAGGCGCCGCCCGGCCGGCGCGGCGGGTCGGGCAGGGTGTGGAGTCGGCCCAGCAACTCGCCGAGTTGCCGGAAGGTCGCCTGGGTGCCGCGGGGAGCCTTGCCGGGAACGAGCTCGGTGACCATCACAGCCTGGCCTTCGTGGTCGGAGACCGGCTCGGGGTGGGCGAGCCGCTCCGCCGGGTAGCCCACGTCGGCGAGGTAGCTCAGGATCTCGGCGTCGCCGCGGGTGATGGGGAGCGGACGGGCCGCCGGGAAGATCCGGGCCGCCCAGTCCGGTCCGTCGGCGCGGTCGACGCGCACGACCCCGGCGTCCAACCGGCGGAGGCCGGTGATGGCGACGCCATAGGTGGCGGCTAGATGTTCCGCCAAGGTGTCCATTCCGTCGCGGTGAAACGTCTGCTCGAGGTAAGCCCCAACCCGTGCGACCGTCGGAGGCGTCCCCGGCTCCCACACCGGGGCCCCGACAACCATCCCCACCCGCTGGGCCCGCTCGGAGAGCTCCACGGTGCGCCAGCGCGCCGTCCTCAGCAGCGTCTCGACGTCGGCGCCGGCCAGCGCCACCGGCTCGCCCAGCTCGGCGACTCTCGCGGCGAACCTCTCCCGGCGAGCCGGATCGGCGGCCGGGATCCCAGCCGACATGGCCAGGCGGGTGCCGGCGGTGGCCACCGAGCGCAGTTGCGCCAACAGGCCGGCGAGCACCGCCGGCTCGAGGTAGACCGCGACCCCTTCACACAGCACCAGCGACGGTGCGTCCGGCTCGAATCCGGCACTGGTCAGAGCGGCGGCGACGTCGTCGGCGACCATGTCGGCGGCGACGAACGTGATGTTCGGTGTCGTAAGGGCGAGCCGGGCCAGCCGCTGCCGCTTGTCGCGCTGCGTGGCGGGATGATCCACCTCGAACCAGCGCACCCCGGGCTTGGCATAGCGCAGGGCCCGACCGTCGTAACCCGCCCCTATCGTCGCCACCTGGGTGCCCCCACGCTGAAGCCCGCTGAGCACGGCGCGGTCGAAGAACGACGTGCGGGCGCGCAGGTAGCCGGCCAGACGCGTGCCCGGTTCGATGTCGGCACCGGCGGCGACGTCCTCCTCGAGCCGATCGCTGGCCTCGGGGGCGCCGAACGGAGCCGGAAGCCGCTCGAAGCCGAGCCGGTAGGCGGCGACGTGCTGCGCCGTGCGCGATGGCTCCCCCTCACGCATCGGTGATCAGCCCAGCCCGGCGAGGTCCTCGGGCTTGGCCACGTTGGCCCGGGCCACTCCGTCGAGGGTCCGCTTTACCATTCCCGACAGCTCGGACCCTGAGCCCAGTTCCAGGGTGGCGGTCACATCCAGGGCCGGCAGCGCCAGGAGCGATTCCCGCCACCGCACCGGGGACACGAGCTGCCCCGAGAGCAGCGCCTGCCATCCCTCGGTGTGGGCGGTGGCGTCCAGGTTGGCGATCACCGGGGAGTGGGCGTCACCCCAGGACGTGGCGGCCAGGGCTTGGTCGAGGTCGGCCTGGGCCGACGCCATGAGCGGGGAGTGAAACGCCCCGCCCACCGGTAGGGCCATCACCCGTTTGGCCCCCAGGTCCGTGGCGTTGGCCCCGGCGGTCTCCACCCCGGCGGGGGTACCGGCTATCACGATCTGCCCCGGAGCGTTGTCGTTGGCCACCCACGCCCCGTCGACGTCGGCGCAGGCCTGGGTGACCAGCCCCTGGTCCAGCCCCAGGACCGCGGCCATGGTGCCCGGCGCCTTGTCAACGGCTCCCTGCATGGCCTCCCCCCGGGCGGTGACCAGCCGGGCCCCGTCGGCGGTCGACAGGGCGCCGACCGCGACCAGGGCGCTGTACTCGCCGAGACTGTGGCCGGCGACCGCCGCCACCGATCCGTCATCGAGACCCTCGGCTCGGGCGGCGTCGAGGATGACCAGGCTCAGGGCGAAGGCAGCCAGTTGGGCGTTGCGGGTGGCCTTGAGCGTCTCCGCGTCAGCGTCGAGGAGCAGGGAGGTGACGTCGCGCCCGGCGGCGTCACTGACCGCCTCGGTGAGCGCCCAGGACCGATGATCCTTCCAGGGCGTGCCCATGCCGGGGCGTTGCGAACCTTGACCGGGGAAGAGGAGAGCGAGCACCCCCCGGACGTTAGGCGGCACCCGGCCTCAGGTGTCCTAGGACGTCCTACCAATAGCGTACGGGGCGGCGCGAGTATGGACGCATGCAACCCATCCTGCTCAGCCAGGAGCAGCATGACTTTCGCCAGGCCATGCGCAGCTTCTGCGACGACAAGGTCGCCCCCAACGCCGCCCACGTCGACGCGACCGGCGAGTACCCGTGGGACAACTTCAAGGCGTGTGCCGAACTGGAGCTTCCCGGGCTCGGCATCCCCGCCGCCTACGGCGGGGCCGGGGCGGACCACGTCACCCAGGCGGTGATGATCGAGGAGCTGGCCCGGGTGTGTGGCTCGACCAGTCTGATGCTCGCCATCAACGGCCTTTCCACCACGCCGATCATCAACTGGGCATCCGAGGAGCTGAAGCAGAAGTACCTGACCAGGATGGCGACTGGCGAGATCCAGGGCAGCTACTGCCTCTCGGAGGCCGACGCCGGGAGTGACGCAGCGGCCATGAAGGCCCGCGCCCGGCGGGACGGCGACTCGTATGTCCTGAACGGCTCGAAGCACTGGATCACCAACGCCGGCATCTCCGACGTCTACGTGGTGTTCGCCAAGACCGATCTGTCAGCCGGCGCCCGGGGGGTGAGCTGCTTCCTGGTGGAGGCCGACCACGGCATCAAGATCGGCAAGCTGGAGTCCAAGATGGGTATGCGAGGCAGCCCCACCGCCGAGATCATCCTCGACGACGTTGTCATCCCCGCCACCAACCTCATCGGCGAGGAAGGCGCGGGTTTCCGCATCGCCATGCACACCCTGGATCGCAGCCGGCCGTCCATCGCCGCGCAGGCGGTCGGCATCGCCCAGGGCGCCATCGACCAGGCCGCCTCATACGTCAAGGAACGTCAGGCCTTCGGTCACCCCATCGCCGAGTTCCAGGGGCTGCAGTTCATGCTCGCCGACATGGTCATGAAGACCGAGGCGGCCCGGGCGTTGACGTATCGGGCGTGCGCCATGATCGACGAGGGCAACCCCACCGGCGAGCTGACCGCGGCAGGGGCCGCGGCCAAATGCTTCGCCGGGGACACGGCCATGGCCGTCACCACCGACGCGGTCCAGATCTTCGGGGGGAACGGCTACACCCGCGACTTCCCGGTGGAGCGCATGATGCGCGATGCCAAGATCACCCAGATCTACGAGGGCACCAACCAGGTGCAGCGGGTGGTGGTGGCCCGGGAGCTGCTCAAGTAGCCATGCGCCCATCTCCGGTTTCGGGGCATTGGTTAGCTTTTCGGGGGTCGAGGTATACTGATAACTACGCCTGCCCGGGCGGACCCGGCAATGTCGCCGGTCATGAGGGGTATGTCGCGCCCGGGCCAGACCCCACCGGCCTGCCCAGCCGAGAAAGTGACGGATGACCATCGAAGAAGTACTCCCCAACCCGGATCTCGAGGATGGCAAAGCCAACTTCGACAGCGTCTACAACGGCGACGATCCACGGGAGTACTACCAAGAGCTCGGAAGCCTCGGTTACGAGATCCCTCACCATGGCCAGCAGATGTTCTCGGCTCTGCTGGCCGCCCAGGCGGAGGAGCGGGGGGACACCACCCCCCCGACCGTGCTCGACCTTTGTTGCTCCTACGGCATCATCGGCGCCCTCCTGCGGTGCGACCTGACGATGGAGGACCTGGTGAGCCACTACCGCAGCCCGGATGTGGCCGACCTCTCCTCCGAGGAGCTGACGGCGGTCGACCGCGCCTTCTACGCCGATCACCTGGTCCCTGACCCTCCGACCATCGCCGGTCTCGATGTCTCCGACCGGGCCATCGGCTACGCCCAGAAGGTGGGCCTGCTGCAACACGGCGCGGCCGAGAACCTGGAGGACGCCGTGCCATCGCCGGAGCTCGCCGGCGTCGTAGCCGACGCCGATCTGATCACCGTCACCGGCGGGGTCGGCTACATCACGGCCAAGACCTTCGCTCATCTCTTCGACGCCAGTGAGGGCGGACCCGCCCCGTGGTTCGCCGCCTTCACCCTCCGCCGGTTCTCCTACCACGACATCGCCGACGTGCTGGCCGATCGGGGGCTGGTCACCGAGCGCCTGGTCGGGCGGACCTTCCCCCAACGGCGCTTCTCCTGTGACGAGGAGCGGGAGTTCACCCTCCGCCACCTCGACGAGTCCGGCCTCGACGTCACCGGCAAGGAGGCGGACGGTTCGTTCCACACGGAGTTCTACCTGTCCCGTCCGGCGGCAGAGGTGGCCGAGCGACCCCTCACCGATCTGCTACCGGACCTGGCCGGCCAGGCCCAGCAGATGTGACCGACAGCTCCGCCCGGCAGGCCGGCGACCGCGTCGCCGACCTCGTCGTCCGCTGCTTGGAGCACGAAGGGGTCCGCTACGTGTTCGGCATCCCCGGGGAGGAGAACATCCGCCTGACCGAGGCCCTGGTGGGCTCCAGCATCCGCTACATCCTGGTCCGCCATGAGCAGGCGGCGTCGTTCATGGCGGAGATCTATGGTCGTCTGACCGGGCGAGCCGGCGTCTGCAGCTCGACGCTCGGGCCGGGAGCCATCAACATGCTCCTGGGCGTGGCCGACGCCACCACCAACAGCACCCCGCTGGTGGCCATCTCCGCCCAGGTCGGTCTCAACCGGATCTACAAGGAGTCCCATCAGAGCGTGGACCTGGTGTCGATGTTCGATCCGGTCACCAAGTGGGCGGCGCTCGTGCCGACGGCCGGCTCGGTTCCCGAGATGGTTCGCAAAGCCTTCAAGTTGGCCCAGACGGAGCGACCGGGCGCGGCCTACCTGGCGGTGCCCGAGGACATCGAGGCGCTCGAGGTCGTAGCGGGATCCAAGCCCCTCCCCGTCAACGTCCCCCGGGCCGACGAGCCGTCGCCCTCGCAGATCGCCCGGGTCGTGGAGGTGCTGGACAGCGCGAAGCGGCCGGTGGTCCTGGCCGGCCACGGGGCGGCGCGAGCGGGGGCCAAAGAGGCCCTGATCCGCTTCTCGGAGACCTTGGGCCTGCCGGTCGCCACCACCTTCCACGGCAAGGGCGTCTTCCCCGACGACCATCCTCACGCCCTGGGGGCGGTCGGGTTCATGCGTCACGACTACGTGAACTTCGGCTTCGACGGCGCCGACGTCATCGTCGCCGTGGGCTTCGAGCTCCAGGAGTTCGATCCGGTGAAGGTCAACCCCGACGCCGACAAGCGGATCGTCCACCTGAGCCGGTTCCCGGCCGAGGTCGACAACCACTACGACGTGGAAGTCGGGGTCCAGGCCGACATCTCCCGGACCCTCGACCTGGTGGCCGAGGCCACCGCCAGGCGCTTCGAGGCGGCGGCGCCGGATCAGCGCATCCGCTCCCTGCTCGCCGATGAGCTCGAGGCTGCCGCCAAGGACGACAGCTTCCCGCTGAAGCCGCAGCGGGTGGTGGCCGACACCCGTGCCGCCCTCGACCGCCACGACATCGTCCTGGCCGACACCGGGGCGGTCAAGATGTGGATGGCCCGCCTGTACCCGACCTACGAGCCCAACACGTGCCTGATCTCCAACGGCTTGTCGACCATGGCGTTCGCCCTGCCCGGCGCCATCGGCGCCAAGCTGGCCGAACCCCAACGGCGGGTGCTGGCCGCGGTGGGCGACGGGGCGTTCCTGATGAACTCCCAGGAGATCGAGACCGCCCTCCGGGAGAGGATCCCGATGACCGTCCTGGTCTGGGTCGACGACGCCTACGGCTTGATCAAGTGGAAGATGGATCTGGAGCTGGAACACTCCATGGCCATCACCTTCGCCAACCCGGACTTCGTGACCTACGCCGAGAGCTTCGGGGCCAGCGGCTACCGGATAAACGCGGCCGACGAGCTGTTGCCCACGTTGCGCAAGGCTCTCGACGACGACACCGTTTCGATCATCGCCTGTCCGGTCGACTACTCGGAGAACCTCCGCCTCACCGACGCCCTGGGGGAGTTGAGCGGACCGTTCTGAGAACCCGACCCGCCGAGCGGGGATGCGTCGCATGCCGCGTGTGACGTGCTTGACTGGGACGATCCTGGGGAGGAGGCGACCGTGCTGAGGTTGCCTGAAGGCGCATGAGCGACAAGGCGGACGAGGTCGCCACCGGGCCGAAGCAGGATCCGGCGATGAACGACACGTCCCGGTTGGACGTCGACCAGCAGTGGATTCTGCGGGAGACGACCATCGGCCTCGAGCAGCTGGCCGAGACCGAGTCGGTGTTCACCCTGGCCAATGGGCACATCGGTCTGCGCGGCAACCTGGACGAGGGCGAACCGTGGGCCCGACCGGGCACCTACCTCAACGGGTTCTACGAAAGCCGGCCGCTGCCCTACGGTGAGGCGGGCTACGGCTACCCGGAGGCGGGCCAGACGGTCGTCAACGTCACCAACGGCAAGATCCTGCGCCTGCTCGTCGACGACGAGCCGTTCGACATGCGCTACGGGCGGGTGTTGTCCCACGAGCGGGAGCTGGACATGCGGGCCGGGACCCTGCGCCGGAAGGTGAAATGGGAGTCGCCCGGTCATCGCGTCATCACCGTGACATCGACGCGCATGGTGTCACTGATGCAGCGAGCCATGGTCGCCGTCGACTACCAGGTCGAGGTCCTCGACTCCCCCGCCCGGGTTGTCGTCCAGTCGGAGCTGGTGACCAACGAGGCCGGCCCGCCGACCAACGGCGACCCCAGGGTGGCAGCCGCCCTGGAGCGGCCGTTGCGCGGCATCGAGAGCTTGGCCAAGGACCAGTCCGTCTACCTGATCCATCGGACCGAGCGGTCCGGCCTGGCCATGGCGGCCATGATGGACCACCGGGTGGAGGGTCCCGAGCGGATCGGCGTGGAGACCGAGGCCCACGAGGACCTCGGCCGGGTCACCTTCATCACCAACCTGCAGCCCCATGAGAAGCTGCGGATCGTCAAGCTGGTCAGCTACGGGTGGTCGGGGGGGCGGTCGGTGCCGGCCCTGAGGGACCAGGCGGCCGCCGCCATCGCCGCCGCCTGGCACACCGGGTGGGAGGGGATGCAGGCCGAGCAACGCCAGTTCCTCGACGGGTTCTGGGAGTTCGCCGACGTCCAGATCGACGGTGACCCGGAGCTGCAGCACGCCATCCGCTTCGCCCTGTTCCAGCTGTTGCAGTCCGGGGTCAGGGCCGAGACCCGAGCCCTGCCCGGCAAGGGCCTGACCGGACCGGGCTACGACGGGCACGCCTTCTGGGACACCGAGAGCTTCGTCCTGCCGGTGCTCACCTATACGGCGAGGGGATCCGCCCGCGACGCGTTGATCTGGCGGCACTCGATCCTGCCGGCGGCGCGCGACCGGGCCTTCCAGCTCGGCCTTTCGGGGGCAGCCTTCCCGTGGCGGACCATCGCCGGCGAGGAATGCTCGGCCTACTGGCCGGCGGGCACGGCGGCCTTCCATGTCAACGCCGACATCGCCGACGCAGTGATGCGCTACGTGGCCGCCACCGCCGACGTCTACTTCGAGGAGCACTTCGGTGTCGACCTGCTCGTCGCCACCGCCCAACTGTGGTGCTCGCTGGGCTCCTTCGACCGGGGGGGCCGGTTTCGCATCGACGGGGTGACCGGACCCGACGAGTACTCGGCGGTGGCCGACAACAACGTGTACACCAACCTGATGGCTCGGCGGAACCTGCGGGGAGCGGCGGCGGCGGCCGAGCGTCACCGGCACCGATGTCCCGAGGTGACCGATGAGGAGGTTGCCCGGTGGCGACAGGCCGCCGACGCCATGGTCATCCCCTACGACGACACGCTCGGGGTCCACCCCCAGTCGGAGGGCTTCACCGATCACGCGGTGTGGGACTTCGAGGCCAGCAAGGACAAGTATCCGCTGCTGCTCAACTTCCCCTACGTGGACCTGTACCGCAAGCAGGTCGTCAAACAGGCCGACCTGACCCTTGCCCTGTTCGTCTGCGGCGACGATTTCTCTCACGAGGAGAAGGTGCGCAACTTCGAGTACTACGAGCGCCTGACCGTGCGCGACAGCTCGCTGTCGGCGTGCAGCCAGGCCATCGTCGCCGCCGAGACGGGCCACCTGCAGCTGGCCTACGACTACCTGGCCGAGGCCGCCCTCATGGATCTCGACAACCTCCATTACAACACCAAGGACGGGTTGCACATGGCCTCCCTGGGCGGTTCGTGGATGACCGTCGTGTGCGGGTTCGGCGGCATGCGAGACCACGGCGGGGTGCTGAGCTTCAAGCCTCGGATCCCCGAGCAACTGGGCCGCCTCACGTTCAACATGCGCTGGCGGGGGAGCCACCTCCGAGTCGTGGTCACCCCTGCCGAAGCCACCTACATCTGCGCCGGCCCGCCGCTGCGCTTCGCCCATCACGGCGAGGAGATCGAGGTCGTCGAGGGTTCGGCGGTGACCCGTCCCATCCCTAGGGCCGAGGAGCGGGACAACCCGGGCCAACCGGCCGGGCGGGTCCCGGTCCATCGCGAGCCGCAGGGCGTCCGCCTGCGCTGAAGTGGGCCCGGTGCGCGGGGGTGTGATCTGCTCAGGTGTGGGTGTCGAACACGACCCGCCCCCGCACCTGCCCGGCCAGGATGGCCTCGGCCAGCTCGGGCGCCCGGCTGAGAGGCTCCACCGCGGTGAGGGCGTCGAGGCGGTCGAGGGGCAGGTCGGTGGCCAGCCGGCGCCAGGCGTCGGCCCGGGTGTCGCCCGGACACTGCACCGAGTCGACCCCGAGCAGGGCGACGTTGCGGAGGATGAACGGGAGGACCGTGGCGGGCAGGTCGCTGCCACCGGCCAGCCCGCAGGCGGCCACCGCGCCCCGGTACCGGATCTGGCGCAGCACCGAGGCCAGGGTGGTGCTGCCCACGGTGTCGATGGCCGCCGCCCACCGCTCCTTCTCCAGAGGCTTCCTGGACTCGGCGGAGAGCTCGGCGCGGTCGATGAACGACGTGGCTCCCAGGGCCCGCAGGTGGTCGTGGGTCTCGGGTCGCCCGGTCGACGCCGTCACCCGGTGGCCGAGCTGGGACAGGACGGCGACGGCCACGTTGCCCACGCCGCCGGCCGCACCGGTGACGAGGACCTCCCCACCGGGATCGGGGGTGAGGCCGTGAGCCTCCAAAGCGAGGACGCAGAGCATCGCCGTCAGCCCGGCCGTGCCGACGGCCATGGCCTGTGAGGCGCTGAGGCCTTCCGGCAGGCGGGTCAACCACTCCGGCTTGACCCGTTGGCGCTGGGTGTACCCGCCGGGGTGGGTCTCCGACAGGCCCCATCCGGTGACCACCACCTCGTCGCCCGCCGACCAGGTCGCATCGGAGGACTCCGTGACCGTCCCGGCCAGATCGACGCCGCAGACCATCGGGAAGCTGCGGGCGATCTTGCCCTTGTTGGTGACCGCCAGGCCGTCCTTGTAGTTGAGCGAGGAATGGGTCACCTCCACGGTGACGGCGTCATCGGGAAGATCGGCCTCGGTCAGATCCTGGAACTCGGCGGGTCCTTCTCCGGTGGCGACCAGAGCTCGAAAGGAAGGCATGATCCATCTTCTCAGTGGTCGGGCTTCTAGCGTGGACCCGGTGTCATTCCCCAGGCCCTCCCGCGGTCGGTTCGTGGTGATGGCCGACGGACCCGATGGCCCGCTGCCCGACCCGGCGGCGCTGCCGGCCCTCGACGGCCTCGACGTCGCCGAGATCGTCCTGGGTTGGATCGTCCGGGACCCGGGGTGGCTCGGGTCCGGCCCGCCGGTGACGACCCTGATGAACGGGGCGGGGTCCAAGGGCGCGGTGCGGGCCGGGACGGCCCGGTCCGTGCCCACCCGGCTGTCGGCCATTCCCCGACTCCTTGCCGGGCGCCTCCGGCCAACCATCGCCGTGGTGTCAGCCGTGGCCGACCGGGACGGTTTTCGCTTCGGCCCCAACCTCGGGTGGGCGCCCGAAGCGGCCCGGTACGCCGACGCGGTGATCGTCGAGGTGGCGTCCCTTGGCCCCGGCCGGTCGGCATCCGAGCTGCACACCCCGCCCGTGGAAGGAAACATCGTCGCCGCCATCGATCGTGGCGATCCCCCCGACGCCGTGCCAGCGCTGCGCTCCGGGCCCGTGGAGGGGCGCATCGGCGAGCTGGTGGCCGGGTTGGTGCCTGACGGGGCGACGATCCAGTGGGGCCCGGGCAAGATCGGGGCGGCCGTCGTCGCCACCCTGGACAAGCCGGTCGCCGTCCGCTCCGGGTTGGTGACCGACGAGCTGGTCGCCCTGTACCGTCGTGGCCTCCTGACCGGGCCCGCCGACGCCGCCTACCTCTGGGGTGGGGCCGAGCTGCACGCCTTGGTGGCGGAGGGTTGGCTGCGGATGCGCCCGGTGAGCTACACCCACGACCTGACGTTGCTGTCGGCCATCGAGCGGCTGGTCACGATCAACACCGCCCTGGAGGTCGGCTTCGACGGGGCGGCCAACGTGGAGGGCAGCCGGGCCCACCCCGTCTCCGGCCCCGGCGGCCATCCCGATTTCTGCACCGGGGCCAGCCGGTCCCCCGACGGTCTGTCCATCGTCGCCCTCGGATCCTCTTTCGCCGGCCGTTCCGCCATCGTGGAACGGCCCGAGGTGGTCTCGGCGCCCGGGTTCGACATCGACGTGGTCGTCACCGAGCACGGCATCGCCGACCTGCGGGGACTGGCGCCGGCCGAACGGGCGGAGCGGATGGTGGCCATCGCCGATCCGGCCCACCGCCCGGAGCTTGCCGACCAGGCCCGGGCGTGGCACCGACCGCCGATGGTGCGCTGAGGCTTCAGACGGCCACCTTGATGGAGACGTATTTGACCTCGAGGTACTCCTCGATGCCTTCCCTCCCCCCCTCCCGCCCGTAACCCGACTCCTTGATCCCACCGAACGGCGCGGCTGGGTTGGACACCACCCCCTGGTTGAGTCCGACCATGCCGGCCTCCAGGCCCTCGGACATGCGCAGGGCCCGGTCCAGGTCGGTGGTGTAGAGGTATGACACCAGTCCGAACTCGGTGGCGTTGGCGGCCTGGAGCGCCTCCTCGTCGGTGTCGAAGGGCACGATCGGGGCGACTGGACCGAAGACCTCCTCCCGCAACAGGCGGGCGTCGGCAGGGACCGCGGTGATCACAGAAGGGGCGTAGAAGTAGCCGCGGCCGTCGGCGGGGATGGAGCCGGACTCGATCCGGGCGCCCTTGTCGCCGGCGTCGTCGACCAGTTCGGCGATCTTGGACAGCTGTTCGCCGCTGACCATGGGGCCGACCTCGACCCCGTCGTCGGTGCCCCGCCCGACCCGCAGCGCGACCATGCGCTCCGTCAACCGAGACGAGAACTCGTCCATGACCGAACGGTGGACGTGGAAGCGGTTGGCGGCGGTGCACGCTTCGCCCCCGTTGCGCATCTTGGCCAGCATGGCCCCCTCGACGGCGGCGTCGAGGTCAGCGTCGGCGCACACGATGAACGGAGCGTTGCCCCCGAGCTCCATCGACAGCTTCAGCAGCTTGTCCGCCGCCTGCTTGACCAGGCTCTTGCCGACCGGGGTGGAACCGGTGAACGACAGCTTCCGCAAGCGCCCGTCGGCGATCAGCGGCCCGGTCGTCCCGCCGGCGTCGGTCGTCACCACGATGTTGAGCACGCCGGGGGGCAGGCCGGCCTCAGTCAAGATGTCCGCCAGCGCCAGCGCCGACAGGGGGGTGAGCGTCGCCGGCTTGAGCACCATGGTGCAGCCGGCGGCGATGGCAGGACCGACCTTGCGGGTGGCCATGGCCAGGGGGAAGTTCCATGGGGTGATGAGCAACACCGGGCCGACGGGCTGGCGCAACACCAGCAACCGTCCTCCTCCGGCCGGTGCCGGGCGGTAGTCACCCGCGATCCGGACGGCCTCCTCGGAGAACCAGCGGAAGAACTCGGCGGCGTAGGTGATCTCCGCCCTGGAGTCGGCGAGGGGCTTGCCCATCTCCAAGGTCATGAGCAAGGCCAGGTCGTCGATGCGCGCGGTGATCATCTCGAACGCCCGGCGGAGGATTTCCCCTCGCTCCCGAGCCGGTGTGGCCGCCCATCCGGGCTGAGCCCGGGTGGCCGCGTCCAGGGCGGCGAACCCGTCCTCGGTGGCGCCGTCGGCCACCTCGACGAGGGCCTTACCAGTCGAGGGATCCTCCACCGCGAGCGTCCGGCCGGACGAGGAGGAACGCCAGTCCCCGTCGATGAACGCCCCCGTGCGGACGGCGTCGAGGACGCGCGCTTCGTCTGCTGCGGTTGGTGTCGTCATTGCTGGTAGTGCTCCACGGTCGAAGGGGGACGGACCTCGGCGGCGTCGGGATCCTGGCCCGCGTTGCGGCGGGCTCGACGCTGGCGCAGCAGGTCCCAGCACTGGTCGAGTGCCACTTCCACCTTTCCCAGGCGGGCCTTGTCCTCATCGGAGAGACCCTGATCGCTGTGATCCTGCTCCAAGCGGTGCTCTTCGGCCACCAACTCGTCGATGCGTGCGGTGATCTCTGCGTCGTTCATCGTGCTCGTCCTCCTTGACGCAAGTGCTCTACCCGGCGCTGCCTAGGCTCATGCCACCGTTCCCATCCGCGATTGAAGCCACCTCAGGTCCCCGGGCTAGGCCGACGCCGTCCCCTAGGATGCGCGTGTCCATCGAGCCCGACACCTGAGGGGACCCAAGACACGTGGCCAACAGCGAGGGGTATCACGAACCCATCGAGCTCCTCCAGCAGTCGACCATCGAACGGCACCGGGCGACGGTCTCCCTCCAAGAGGAGCTCGAAGCGGTGGACTGGTACGACCAGCGCGTCGATGCCACGCAGGATCCCTCCCTGGCCGCCCTCCTCGCCCACAACCGCGACGAGGAGAAGGAGCACGCGGCGATGAACCTGGAGTGGCTGCGTCGCCACGACCCGGGCTTCGACGAGCAACTGCGCACCTACCTGTTCACCGACCTGCCCGTCACCGAGGTGGAGGATGCCTCCATGGAAGGCGCCGCCACGGGTGGGGGCGACGCCCAAGGCGGCAGTGCCAGCGACGGCTCACTTGGCATCGGCAGCCTGAAGGGATCCCAGCAATGAACCACCTCCTCCGCGAGGTCGCCCCGCTCTCAGAAGCCGCCTGGTCCCAGGTCTCAGACGAGGCCAAGACTCGCCTCACCAACTATCTGGCCGCCCGTCGCCTGGTCGACTTCACCGGCCCCGCCGGGTGGGAGCACTCGGCGCACAACCTGGGCACCAGCACCGAGATTGACAGCCCCCCCAAGGTCTCGGCGGTCAAGGCGCGGGCCCGACGGGTCCTGCCCCTCTGCGAGCTGCGGATCCCCTTCGTCCTCTCGCGAGCTGAGCTCGACGACGCCGACCGGGGGAGCGAGGACATCGATCTCGATCCGCTGGCGGAGGCGGCCGCCGCCATCGCCTTGGCCGAGAACCTGGCGGTGTTCCACGGCTATCGGGCGGCGTCGATCACCGGCATGACCGAGGCCAGCTCCCACGACGCCATCGCCGTCGTCGGAGGCCTCGATGCCTTCCCCAAGTTCGTCGCCAGCGGCGTGGAGCGCCTGCGCCTGGGCGGAGTTGGCGGCCCCTACGGCCTGGCGCTCAGCAGCGACCTGTGGACCGACGTGGTGGAGACGACCGAACACGGCGGGTACCCCCTGTTCAACCACCTCGGTCACATCCTCGACGGCGGGCCCATTGTGTGGGCCCCGGGAGTAGAGGGTGGGGTTGTCATCAGCCAGCGCGGCGGTGACTACCTGATCGACTGCGGTCAGGATCTGTCCGTCGGGTACCTGGCCCACGATCTCACGACCGTCACCCTCTACCTGGAAGAAAGCTTCACGTTCCGGGTGTTGAGCGACGACGCGGCGGTGGCCCTGACCGTGTGAACCAAGGCCCTATGACCAGGGTCACAGAGGCTGATCCAAGGATACGGCATAAAGCGGGTTAGACCGGGGTTCTCTTCCACTGTAATGAACGCACCAGTCATCACCGCACCAGCACCATCGAAGCGCCGTGCCTCCCGGGACGCCCTGGGGGCCGGCCCTGATCTCCTCGGTCTGTACCTCGACGAGGCCGGCAGCTTCCCCCTGCTCACCAAGGCGGACGAGATGCGCCTCGGCCAGGTCATACAGGAGGGTCAAGAGGCGAAGGCCACCCTCGACGAGGACGCCAAGGGCGTCACCGCCCGCCAACGCAAAGAGCTACGACGCAAGGTGGCGGCGGCCGAAGCGGCCTCCTCGGAGTTCATCAATGCCAACCTGCGTCTGGTCGTGTCGGTCGCCCGCAAGTACCAATGGTCGGGCCTGCCCATGGGTGACCTTATCCAAGAGGGCAACCTGGGTCTGATTCACGCCGTCGAGAAGTTCGATTGGCGCAAGGGTTTCAAGTTTTCCACCTACGCCACGTGGTGGATCCGCCAGGCGATCGGCCGGGCTATCGAGAACACCGGCCACACGGTGCGGGTTCCGGCCCATGTCGGCGACGAGATCCGCCGGGCGCGGCGGACCCAGGCCGAGCTGGAGTCAGCCAACGGCCGCCCCGCCACCATGGCTGAGCTGGCCACGGCCCTCGAGACCACGGAGGCCGACCTGGCCGAACTGCTCCGCTACGACGCCGACCCCATGAGCCTCGATGTCGCCGTTGGTGAAGACGGCGACACCAGCCTGGGTGATCTGGTCGTCAACCACTCGGCCGAGTCGCCCTTCGAGGCGGTGGCCGGCTCGCTGCTGCCCGATCAGATCCAGGGCTTCCTCTCCGTCCTGGAGGACGATGAGCGTCAGGTGTTGTGGCTGCGCTACGGCCTGGACCGGGGCGAGCCCCGGACCCAGGGCGAGGTCGGGGCCATCCTGGACCTCACCGCCGAGCGGGTCCGGCGCATCGAGCGGGACGCTCTGCTCAAGTTGCGGCGCCAGCTGTCGGGCTCTGATGCCCACGACCTGCTGGCCAGCTGAGTGTCCTGACCTCACCCGGCGGGGGCGGGGGCCCGCCCCCGGGGTGTTTCCCCGGTCCAAAGGGGTACAGGGGGCCGGTAGCCTGGCCGGTCGTGACCGCTCCACGGGTGCGCATCGCGCCGTCCCCCACCGGCTACTTCCACGTCGGCACGGCCCGTGCCGCGCTGTTCAACTGGCTGTTCGCCCGCCAGCACGGCGGGACGTTCGTGTTGCGCATCGAGGATACCGACACGGCCCGCAACCGTGTCGAGCACACCGAGGGCATCCAGCGGGCCCTGCACTGGTTGGGCCTCGACTGGGACGAGGGTCCGTACTTCCAGTCCGAGCGCGCCGAGCTCTATGCCGCCGCCATCGATCGGCTTCTGGCCGACGGCGCCGTGTATGCCTGCGACTGCACGTCCGAGCAGGTGAAGGAACGAGCGCGGGACCGTAAGGGCCCTCCCGGCTACGACGGGCACTGCCGGGAGCGGGGCCTGGCGCCGGGGCCGGGGCGGATGTTGCGGTTCCGCAGCCCCGATGCCGGCTCGTTCGGTTTCGTCGATGTGATCCGGGGCCAGGTCGCCGCCGAGGCAGGGAGCATCGAGGACTTCGGGGTCCGTAAGTCCAACGGCGACCCCCTGTTCATCCTGGCCAACGTGGTTGACGACGCGGAGATGGCTATCAGCCACGTGATCCGCGGCGAGGACCACAACACCAACACCCCCAAGTACCTCTTGCTGTGGCGGGCGCTCGGTTACGGCGAGCCGCCCCTTTTCGCCCATCTGCCGCTGCTCTACAACGAGCAGCGACAGAAGCTCTCCAAACGCCGGGACAAGGTGGCCGTGGAGGACTACCGGGACGAGGGGTTCCTGCCAGAGGCGATTGTCAATTACCTCGCCCTCCTCGGGTGGGCCCCATCGGGGGATCGAGAGATCCTGAGCATGGGGGAGCTCATCGACGAGTTCCGCCTGGAGGACGTGAAGAGCGCCGGGGCCATCTTCGATGTGCGAAAGATGACCTCCATCAATGCCGAGTATCTCCGGGCTCTCCCCGTCGCCGACCTGGTGTCGCGCGCCCAGCGCTGGGTGGAGCAGCGGTGGGCGCCGCTCGCCCCGCTGGTCCAGGAGCGGGCCCGGACCCTGGGGGAGGTGTTCGCCATGTCTGATTTCCTCTTCCTGCCCGAGCCGACCTTCGACCCCCGGGAGTGGGATCGCGGTGTCAGGCGCCTGCCTGCCTTCGCCGCCATCCTCGAGGCGGCAGCCACGCGCTACGCCGCTCTGGAGTCGTTCACCGCCGCCGCCCTCAAGGACGCCACCGTCGCCGCCGGCGAGGACGCCGGCGTCCCCCAGCTCGGTAAGGCGCAGGCCCCGGTACGCCTGGCCGTCACCGGCCGCTCGGTCGGGCCGCCCCTGTTCGAATCGTTGGAGTTGCTCGGCCGGGACCGGACCATCGCCCGCATCGAGGTGGCCCGGGCTCGCGCCGAGGGCGATGGCGGTGGGGCCTGAATGGTCTTCCGCCCCGTGCGATGGGCGTTGCGCCTGACCGCGGTGACGGCCCTGGCGGCTCTGGTCGTGTTCGTCTACCTGATCATCACGCTCGGCCAGGTGTGGCAGTCGTCCCGGCTCAACCAGGCTCGATCGGTCCAGGCCATCATCGTGCTCGGTGCGGCCCAGTACCACGGCATGCCGTCGCCCGACCTCCGGTCCCGGCTCGACCATGCCTACACGCTGTGGTCCCAGCACCTGGCCACCACCGTGGTCGTCACTGGTGGGCGCGAGCCCGGGGACCCTTACACCGAGGCGGGAACGGGAGCCGACTACCTGGCCGGGAAGGGTGTGCCCCAGACCGACATCCTCCGCGAGGTCAGCGGTCGTGACAGCTGGCAGTCCCTGGCGGCGGCGGCCAACTTCCTCAAACACCGTCACATCGTCCGGGTGCTGCTGGTGTCCGACCCCTTCCACGATAAGCGCATCTCGCTCATGGCCGACGAGCTGGGCCTTTCACCGTATGTGTCACCCACCCGCACGTCGCCGATCAAGGGCAGCTCGGTGATCTCCTATTTCGTCAAGGAGACCGGGGAGGTGGCCGTCGGACGGATCATCGGCTTCCGCCGGCTGGTGGGAGTCGGCGAACGGGTCCAGGCCGCTACCGCAGCACGCTAAGCTAAGCTCTCTCGAACCTTCGGGGGTGGTGTAATCGGCAACACAGCAGGTTCTGGCCCTGCCATTGGGGGTTCGAGTCCTCCCCCCCGAGCTGTTCGTTCGAACAACGAGACCGGTGCGGCAGAGCCGCCCGTACGGGGGGATACGACCATGTCCTTTGTCATCCGCTTCATCGGCCGCCGCCTCCTTCGGCTGGCGGTCACGATCGCCATCGTGCCCCTAGCGGGGATCGCGGCCATGAGAGTGGCCGACCGACTGGAACGAGAGTCGGGTCCGTCGACGCTGACCAGGCTCCTGCGGGAGGCGGGCGGTAGGACGTCGTACCGACGCCAGTAGGTCCTCAGCTTGAATCCCGCCGCCGGGGGGTAGAGGTGACTGATCGTCACCCTTGAGCACTTGAGGAGATCGTGCCCGCACATCGTGGAATCATCAGGCGACTGGCCGGACTGGGAGTCGCCGGACTGGCGGCCCTGTCGGGCCCGTACATCGCGGAAGCTGCACCAGCGGCGGCAGCGCCGAGCTACCCGGTGAACTACAACTTCCTCACCGGCTTCGCCGCCGGGTACTCGACGCCCCAGGCCTCGCCACCAGGCGCCAACCTCAACTGCCGCCCGTCCAAGGCCCACCCCGAGCCGGTGGTGCTGGTGCACGGCACCTTCGAGAACCAAGACGACAACTGGCAGGCCCTTTCGCCTCTGCTGGCTGACAGCGGCTACTGCGTCTACAGCTTCAGCTACGGCGGCGCCACACCCGACGCACCGGTCCAGGGCACGGGGGACATCCCCGCCTCCGCCCGGCAGCTGTCGGCCTTCGTCAACCACGTTCTCGCCCTCACCCACGCCGCGAAGGTCGACGTCGTCGGTCATTCCCAAGGCGGCATGATGCCCCGCTACTACATCGACTTCCTGGGAGGAGCCAACAAGGTCAGAGACCTCGTTGGACTGTCGCCCTCGAACCATGGGACCACGGTCTTCGGGCTGTTGACCTTGGTAGCCGAACTTCCGGGTGGGACGGCGGGCCTGAACGCCGTCTGCGTGTCCTGCGCCCAGCAGACCGCCGGATCCTCGTTCCTCCAGAACCTGAACGGCGGGGGGGACACCAGACCGGGTGTGGCGTACACCGTGATAGAGACGACCCACGATGAGGTGGTCACTCCGTATGCGTCAGCATTTCTGAGTGGGGGGAACGTCACCAACATCACCTTGCAGGACCAGTGCCCCACGGACTTCGCCGACCACCTGACCACCCCGTATGACCCCAACGCCCTCCACGATGTGCTCAACGCCTTGGACCCGGCCACCGCCAGCCCCCTCACCTGCGTGCCCGTGGCACCACTCCTCGGCTGAGATCGGCTGTATCCATGCCAGGCTTGGATACCATGGTCCACCGAGGTAGGGGGATCGATGACCGAACAAGGCCCACATGAATCAAGCCCGCCGGACGAGCTTGGCTCACCCGACCACGACCGCAGCGGTGCGACCGTCGATGAGGGGGTAGCAAAAGCCGAAGCTGGCAGCCAGGGGGAGGGAGACCATACGGCTCCGGATCCGGGCGACTCGGGCGAGGCCCGCAGGGACGAGATCCGCAACGTCGAAGGAGCTACCGAGGGCCGAGTCGACCGAAATCCAGGCGAGGCGACGCAGCCAGAGCAAGGACTGTCACCGACAGAGACCGGCTCCGGGGGCGCCCAGAACATCGCCGGTGCTCGCATCTCCGACCGCGTGGCCGGCGGGCAGCCGACGCCGGACGACCCGCCCTTCGACCACGCCGACACCGACTCCTAAGGCTTGTCGAGCTCTTCGGCTACCCGCTCAAGCCACTCGCGGCCCTGGAGGGCCGCCAGCAGATGTTCCTCGGCCGGGGGGACACCGAACCGGTCGTTGATCAGACGTCGACGCTCGGTCTCCTCGGGCGTTTCCTCGAAGGGCTGGGGGAGGTGGCCCACGGCGACGACAGCGTCGCGGACGACAAGCGGGTCGAGCGCACCCACCTGGGTGAGGTTGACGACCAGTTGGCGCAGGGCGTCCCGCTCACTTACCCCAACCTCGGCCAGGGTCACAGCGAGAGCAGCGACGCCGTCGACGATGCTCTGGCGCTCCTCGGCTTCCATGCCGCGAACGTAGCGGTCCTATCCGGCGTCAGCCGGCCGTGGCCGGTGGTCCCGGCGGTGGGGTGCCCTGATCTGCCGAGCCGGAGGGCGGCGGGCCACTCGGCCGGTCGAGGGCCTCGGTGCCGGCGTGAAGCTTGTTGATGGTCGGCGTGGTGGCACTCGGGTCCAGGTTGAACGTCACCGCGTCGCCGACCGCTAGGGACGACAGGGTCGCCTCACCGTTCTTGTCGACGTCGCTCGACGATCCCAGCGAGTAGGTGGTGGTGGCCGACGCAGTCCTGATGGTCACGCTGGCAGTACCGACGGCGGTGACCGTGCCGCTCATCTGCGGGACCTGGTAGCCCGACGATCCCGGCGCGAGGGCGGCCGCCGATGCAGTGCCGGCGGTCGAGGTCCCCACGGGGGTGGCGGCGCCGGCGCTCATGGTGGAGCCGAGGACGGCGCCCCCGGCCAGGGCACCGGCGACCAGCGCCAGGGAGACAAGGGTGCGCCGAGGACTCCAGCGGCGCCACCAGGAATGCTGGGGGGGAAGGGAATCAGGGTGAGCCATGACGGTTGCTCCTTTGCCGGGGGTGCCTGGATGGCGACCCATCACCAGGGTGGGTGACCAACCTGGGGCGACCCTGCGAGCAGGCTCAGGGGACGCTGGTAAGCACGACGTTCAGCCCGATTCCCCTCGAGCCTGCTCGGCCAGGGCGCGAATCCCTTCGGCCAGGGAGTCCGCCGCGTCAGCGTCGTAGGGGATGTGAAGCTCGTCTCCGTTGGGGAGGGTCAGGCGGAACAGCACCATGCCGTCCTCGGCGGCGATCGACAGCTGTCCCTCGTCGTCGTCGTCCTCCTCATCGCCCGCCTCCACGGCGTCCGCCTCTGAGGGATACTCGAAGCCTCGCCGGCGGGCCGCCCGAGCCAGGCGGGGGAGCTCGGCGGCCAGCCCGTCGGCAAGCTCGGGCGCCATCCCGAACCAGGCGGTCTTTGGGTCGTCCGCGGCGGCAACGGCGTCATCCTGGTACTCCAACATCACCACCACCCTCGCTTCGAGGGTTGCTTGATCGGTCGCCTGTGCCACCTGGACGCTCGTCACCAGGTGGACCCGCCTCAGCTCGCCGGAATCGCTCATCGCGCAACCCTAAGCGGCGCTGGTAAGCCTGTGCGGGCGTTGCCGTGTCGTGGTGGGGCGGCCTGGGTAGGAGGTTACGTACGCCCGGTCGGATGCGTCCCGACCAACCGGAGGCCCCATGCCACACCTGCCCGAGACCGCCGACGACCATCCCGGAGCCGAGCACCCGCCGGCCGAACCGGAGGGCAGCCGCGGGCAGGCGACGCCGGCGCCCTCGGACGGCTCGACGAGCGCCGGCGCCCCGCCCGACGCCATGGAGGCCACCGCCGACGAGGCCGACGCCGAGAAGCACCCGGCGGCAGGGTTGCGCCCGGCCGGCCCGCCCACGGACCCCGAGACCCCGGTAACCAGCTGATCGCTTCCCTGTCTCGGGTCGTGGTTGTCACCACGGGGGCACCATCGACAGTCGCGAGCGCCGACCCGGCGGAGAGCCGCTCGTCGTTCTGAGGCCGGTACTGTCGGTGCGGTGATCGAGCATCTGCCCCGCCTGGTCCCCGAACCAGGACCGCGTCATGGAGGAGCGGGCGAGGACCATCCCATGCGGCAGATCACGCGGAGGGCAGCGTTCGAACCGGACAGCTGGGACATCCCGACCGCCGGGCGGGTGGCCGACCTGTTCGACGGGCTGGCCGCCGAGTGGCACACGCGGTCGTCGGAGCCACGCATGGCGCCGGTGGCCGACGCCTGGGACCGCGGAGGGCCGATCCCGGCGGGAAGGTGGCTGGAAGTGGGCTCGGGCTCCGGGCTTGTCACCTGGTGGCTGGCCGAACGCACCGACGTGGTCATCGCCGATGACCTGGCCATGGAGATGCTGCGCCTGGCCTCGCCGGCAGCCGGGCCCCGGCTGCGGGCTGACGCCTCCCGGTTGCCGTTCGCCGACCGGTCCCTCGATGCGGTGTGGCTGATCAACGCTCTGCTGTTCCCCGCCGAGACGGCACGGGTCCTGACCTCGGGGGGAGCCGTCATCTGGGTCAACACCTCGGGGCCGGACACACCGATCTACCTGTCTGCGGACGACACGCACCGGGCTATGGGTGCCGGGTGGACGGGCGTGGCATCGGAGGCGGCCTTCGGGACCTGGGCGGTATTGCGCCGGGCCTGACCGCTGGCGGTGGGCACAATGGACCATCGACCAAAGGCGCCCCTGTGGATTTCACCAAGTTCGGACATGCCGTCACCCGGGTCGCCGCCGAGGCCGCCGACGCGGCAGACGTTCTGGCTCCGATACGGGACCGTTTCGTGGTGCCACCCGGCCTCTACCTCGACGGCAACTCCCTGGGCGCACTACCCGACGGTGTCGCGGCGGCAGTGTCCGGGGCCGTCACCGAGGCGTGGGGCCGCGACCTGATCGCCTCATGGAACAGCAACGGTTGGTGGACCCTTCCCGGCCGGGTGGGGAATCGCATCGGGTTGCTGATCGGCGCCGGTCCCGGCCAGGTGATGTGTGGGGACTCGACGAGCGTTCAGTTGTTCCAGGCCCTGGTCGGCCTGGCCCGGGCGAACCCCGGCCGCGGGGTCGTTGCCGTCGATGCGGGGGATTTCCCCACGGATCGCTACCTCACCGACTCTGTCGGCCGCCTCCTCGGCCTAACCGTCGAGCGGGTTGACCCCAACCGCTTCGTCCCCGACGACCGCACCGCGGTGGTGGCGTTCAGCGCCGTCAATTTCGCCACCGGTGAGCTGCGGGACCTGTCCGGGATCACCGACGCCGTCCACGCGGCCGGCGGCCTGATCTGCTGGGACCTGGCCCACGCAGCCGGCGCCCTTCCCGTCGACCTCGACGGCATTCGGGCAGACGCCGCCGTCGGGTGCACCTACAAGTACCTGTGCGGCGGCCCCGGGTCCCCCGCCTACCTCTACGTGGCCGAACGGCACCACGACGCCCTCGACCTGCCCCTTGCCGGCTGGCACGGCCACGCCGAGCCCTTCGCCATGGCCGAGCACTACCGGCCCGCGCCCGGCATCGAACGAGCCCGGATCGGCACGCCGCCGGTGCTGTCGATGGTGGCCACGGACGCGGCTCTCGCCGTCTGGGACGGCGTCGATCTCGGCGACGTACGAGCCAAGTCCCTGGCTCTGACCGATCTGGCCATCGCCTTCGTCGACACCCGCATGGTCTCCTACGGGGTCGAGGTGGTCACCCCCCGCCCCCACCATCGCCGCGGCTCACAGCTGTCACTGCGCGTCGCCAACGCCCACGAGCTGTCCCGGGCGTTGGTCGCCAGGGGGGTCACCGGCGACTACCGGACACCGGACATCCTCCGCCTGGGGATGGCCCCCCTGTACCTCCGTTACGTTGACGTGTGGGACGCCATGGACATCCTGGCCGGGGTGCTGGCCGAGAAAGCCCACCTGCATCCGGCCATGGCGCCGGGCGACGACACCGTCACCGGGGACTGCCCGGGCCGCCCCTCAGAGCTGCGGGTGGCGCCCGGCCCACGGCTCGGCGGCCTCGATCTGAGCGGCGAGGCGAACCAACACGTCCTCCCGTCCCGTCCCGGCGACGAACTGCACGCCGATGGGTAGGCCCTCGTGCGACGTGTGGAGCGGCAGCGAGATCGCCGGTTGGCCGGTGACGTTGAACTGCGAGGTGTACTGCAACAGCTGGGCCACCCGGGCGCCCCCGTCACCTGGGTCCGTCAGCCAGCCGATCTCCGGGGGGACGCCGTTGATGACCGGAGTGACCAGAACGTCCCATCCTTCCTCCCACCAGCTGGCCACCCGGCGGGAGAAGGCATGCAGCCAGCTCACGGTGGCCACATACTGCGGGGCGGTCACCGACCGGCCCATCCCCGCGAAGAAGGCATTCATCGGTTCGAGCTCCTCATCGGCCACCTCCCGGCCGAGGGTACGGGCCCAGCTCGCCACCTCAGCGGCCGTATGGACCGCCACGATGATGATGAACTGGTCGGCGAACTCGGCTTCCTCGAGGGCGGGCGGGTGCGAGGCCTGCACCTTGTGGCCGAGGCCCTCGAGCACCCGGCCGACGGCGGTGACCGCATCTGCGGTCTGAACGTCGGCGAGCGTGCCTCCCAGGGGGTGGTCGAGCAGGCCGACCCGCAGCCGACCAGGGTCGGCGCCCACCTCGTGGGCCAACGGCCCGGGCAGTGGGGGAGCGGCATAGGGGTCACCGGATTCGGCCCCGGAGATCACGTCGAGCACGGCAGCGGCGTCGCGCACGGTCCGGGTCAAGGCCCCGTTGGTCGATGCCCCCATCCACCCCTCGCCGTTGTCGGGACCACTGCTGACCCGGGCCCGGGCCGGCTTGAGCCCGACCAGGCCGCACTCCGACGCCGGCACGCGAATGGATCCACCACCGTCGCTGCCGTGACCGACCGGGACCATGCCGGCAGCCACGGCCGCGGCCGACCCGCCGGACGAACCACCGGTGGAGCGGAACGGGTCCCACGGGTTGCGTGACGGACCGAACGACATGGGCTCGGTCGTGATCGTCGTGCCGAGCTCCGGGGTGTTGGTCCGACCCACGATGACGAAGCCGGCCTCCCGGAAGCGACGAACCACGGCTGCGTCGTGATCGGCGACCACGCCGGCCCGCCGGAGGAAGCGGGTGCCTTCGTAGCGGGGATCGCCCTTCGATGGAGAGTGCAGGTCCTTGATGACGAGGGGCACGCCGCGGAACGGACCCTTCGGCAGCAGGCCTGCCGCCTCTTCCCGTGCCTTTTCAAACCGCTCGATGATGACGGCATTGAGCTTCGGGTTCACCGCCTCGATGCGGCGGATGGCGGCGTCGACCAACTCAGGTGGCGACACCTCCCCGGAGCGAACCAGTTCGGCCTGTGTACATGCGTCATCCCAGAGATCCACGGCACGCCACCCTAGGCGTCGGCCCGCGGCGCCGGCGCCGGCGCCGGAACGATCGGATACGATGATCGCCGCATCACCCGGCCCCATCGTCTAGTGGCCTAGGACATCACCCTCTCAAGGTGGGAGCACGGGTTCGAATCCCGTTGGGGCTACCAGCATCTGGGCAGGTCAGGAGTGGGGCGCCCAACCTGGTTCCGGGTCGCAGAATGCTGGCGTGCCCGATCCGTGCCCGGTCTGGCCGTACTTGCTCTTTTCGTTTCTTGCGTCTAGGGGTCCGGTGGATGCATGTCGATCGCTGTTCGTACCGAATCCTCGGCAGCTGATCCCGCCGCCTTGCTGCCGAGGTCCGTGAAGCGGGTACGGGCTGGAGCGCTTTTACGGCTACAGGTAGGTGACGCTGTTTGCGAGGTCGAGGGGGATCTAGCCTCGGGCGTGATTGGGCTCCTTGAGGCTGTCGGCGCTGGCCTTTCCGTAGACATCACGGCTCTGCCCCCAGAGTTGACCACCGGCCAGGCGGCTGATGTGCTGGGTGTGTCACGTCCGACCGTTGTCGCCCTCGTCGATAAGGAACTCTTGGCCGCAACACACGTGGGCACCCATCGTCGCCTCCGCACCCTCGACGTGCTGACCTATCGGGACCACGTTAGGAAGGATCGCCGCGTACGGCGCTGGAAGAGGTAGCAGCCCTATCCGACGAACTCGGCCTGTGCGACACATAAGCCCGCATGAGACGGACTCGCGTTCTGTTGGACGCCAACGTCATCGTCGACGCGCAGGTGCGCGACCTGTTCTGTGGACTAGCCGAAGCCGAGGTGATCGATCTCCGGTGGTCTCGACCCATCTTGGAGGAGGCCCGCCGTGCCATGGTCGACAAGATGGACCGCAACCCCGACCGAGTTGGTCGCTTCATCGCCACCCTGGGTTTAAGCCTTCCCGGAAGCCGAAGTAAGCGGCTTCGAAGCTCTCGCCGAGGAGATGGACCTTCCCGACCGGGAGGACCACCATGTCCTCGCTGCGGCGCTGCACGGTGAGTGTGACCTGCTCGTTACCTGCAACATTCAGGACTCTCCCAGCTCTGCGCTGGGGTGCGCCGCACAATAGCTTGAGTGTTATGGTTTATGGTGTGGGAGGATGTCGTAATTCCATTTCGGGTGCCATGCATGGGGCACGAGGGGCACGGCGGCGAGCTGGTCGTTGGTCACCTTGATGCCGCCGGGGTACTCGCCTTGGTCCCATTCGGCGGAGATACCCAGGCCGGTGTCGGTGGTCGTCGCCGCGATCAATTCGACCACTGTGCGGTAGGCGGTGAGGGGCCGGCCCCGCCAGTTCTTGGTGATGAAGGAGAACATGCGGTGCTCGATGCGGTTCCACTTCGAGGTGCCCGGCGGGTAGTGGCAGACCGTGACGGTCAGCCCTGTCGCCGCGGCCAGCTTGGCCAGTTCCACTTTCCAGAGGCGACTGCGGTAGCTGTTCGATCCTCCGGCATCCGCGGTGATCAACAGCGTGGTGGCGTCGGGGTAGCGGTCGCGGCCCATCGTCGCCCACCACCGGCTGATCGCGCCCACCGCGAACACTGCGGTGTCGCCGTCGTCGCCGACCGACACCTGTCGCCCGCCAGTGGGATGGGACCACTTTGAGGTGAGTTCCGCCAGGAGCATTGGGACCACCTGTCCGCCAGTCATGGGACCACCGGGTATCCGCCAGCGGGAACAATGACCTAGTGCTGTGTCGTCTAAATAGCTTGTGACTAAGATGGCATGATGTTGACGGTGCGTGGTGCCCCGCCGTTGTTGATGACCGACGCCCAGCGTGACGGCTTGGGAAGGATCGCTGGTTCTCCTTCTTTGTCGCATCGGGCGGTCCACCAGGCCGAGGCGTTGTTGGCGGCAGCGGACGGTGTGGCCAACGAGCACATCGCTTTGCAGGTCGGGGTGAGCGCGAACACGGTGCGAGCTTGGCGGGCGGCGTTCGCTCGTGAAGGGGTGGCTGGCGTGGGGGTGATCGCCAAGGGCCGGGGCCGCAAGGCGTATCTGCCGGAGGGCACGGTGGCCGAGGTGGTGCGGGTGACGTGCAACGAGTTGCCCGAGGACACCTCCACGCATTGGACGACGCGGACCCTGGCGAAGAAGCTCGGGGTGGGCAAGGACACCGTGGGACGGATCTGGCGGGATCATGAGCTCAAGGCGTGGAAGGTCGACGGGTTCAAGGTTTCCAACGATCCTCGCTTCGAGGAGAAGCTGGTCGACGTGGTCGGGCTCTACCTCGACCCGCCAGCGAAGGCTGTGGTGTTCAGTTTCGACGAGAAAGCGCAGTGCCAGGCCCTCGATCGAACGCAGCCCAGCCTGCCGATGCGCCGAGGTAGGGCGGCGACGATGACCCATGACTACAAGCGGAACGGGACGACGGATCTGTTCGCGGCGTTGAACATCGCTACCGGCGAGATGATCACCCAGTGCCGGGCGGCGCATACGGCTCTTGACGTGTTGGCGTTCCTCAACAGGATCGACAAGGCCGTGCCTCGCAGCCTCGATGTTCATGTCGTGTTGGATACCCTGTCGGCTCACAAAGCGCCCGAGGTCACCGAGTGGTTGGCCCATCCCCGCCGGGCCGATGGCATCTGCACTTCACGCCGACCAGCAGCTCATGGTTGAAGGTGGAGCGGTGGTTCAAGACCTTGACCGACCGCCGCCTGCGTCGAGGGACCTTCACCGGCGTGCCCGCGCTGATCGAGGCGATCGCCACCTGGGTCGGTCATTGGAACGAGGATCCCAAGCCGTTCGTGTGGCACGCCGCCGCTGAGGAAATCCTCAAGAAAGTCCGTCGGGGACGCAAAACACTGTCACAAGTCAAATCCGCGACGGAGCACTAGTTGCCGCGTCCGTGGATGACGCCATAGTCCTCATGGCGGCATGGTACGGACCGCGGATTGGCGGGGTAATGGACACTCCGCTTGCGCCGCTACGGCGTCCATCGCTGACGAGGGCGTCTTTCGTTGAGCGCTTGGCCGTGCATGCACCGACAGGTGCTGTACATCTCGGCGCAGCGCTGGGTCTCAACGGCTACGGAGACACCGCTCAGCAGATTTGGACGCCGTGGCCGCTGGTAGTCTACAACAAGCAGCCAACCGTCTTGTAGAAGCGGTCAGGGCTAGCCATGCCGATGATCTTGTCGCATTGGTTGACCCGACGTAGGCGGAGGAACTTACAGGCGCGTCCTCTCCGACTCCTGACCAGTTGTGTGCGGTGATGCGATCTCGCTTTCACGATGTGCTCACTACCGGGGGGTGGGGATTCGGCTCGGCACCACGGCTTCAGTCGCCAGTGGAACTCATCAAGCTCGTGCGCACTGGCTCGAACGATCCGGTGCTCATATGACCGACATTCGACCTAACCGCCGAAACCTACCCAGATCCCCCTACTGCTACTACAAGCGGTCGCGCTGACGCATGGCGTCACAAGATGTGATAAGTCTTGTTGTGGCTCAAGGCGGGCCGTGCGCCCCTGCGCGGACGGGGGAAGATCGGGGGGTCCCAATGGGGACCCGACAGTTCGACCCAGCAGCCCCAGTGGTTTCCGGTGCGGGGCTCCTACCGCTCGTCGCGGGCGACACCAGCCAAGTCCCCACCGGCCCCACCCGCGTACCCTCTCCTAACCGGGAGCGGTCGCCGGTGTCCGCGACGGCGCCCGAGCGGATCTGCGGATGACCCGGGCCGCTCGTCGAGCCTTTCACAAGACCCCCCTTGTGGGCGCACTGCTGTTGGTGATGCCCGCCGTTGCCCTCGCCGGACTGATGACCACAAACGCCGGTGCCGCCACACAGCGACAACCATCAACCTGGGCACGACCGCGGCGGCGTCGGTCCTGGCCGGCGCCGGGGTCACCAACACCGGCCCGAGCGTCGTCGACCTCGACCTCGACACCTACCCCAACCCGGCCATCACCGGCTTCCCGCCCGGCAAAGTCCTAGGCACCCAACACGCCGCCGACAGCGTCGCCCAAAAAGCCCAAAGCGACCTGACGACCGCCTACAACGCTGCCGCGTCGGCACCCTCCACCAACGACATCACCGGCCTCGACCTCAGCGGCAGAACCCTGACCCAAGGCGTCTACACCGCCACCAGCGGCATCGCCCTCAACGGCCCCCTACCGCTCACCCTCAACGGCGGGCCCGACTCGGTCTTCATCTTCCAAGCGGGCAGCACGCTCATCACCGGCTCCAACAGCTCGGTACGGCTCACCGGTGGAGTCCAAGCGTGCAACATCTTCTGGCAGGTCGGCTCGTCGGCCACCCTCGGAACGAACACCGCCTTCGTCGGCAACATCCTGGCCTCAGCCTCGATCACCCTCAACACCGGCGCGATGGTTGACGGCCGGGCCCTGGCCGAAACCGGGTCCGTAACCTTAGACAGCAACGTCTTCACCAACTCCCCCTGCGTCACCGTACCGCCGACCACCACCACCGTCCCAGCTTCGACCACCACCGTCCCAGCTTCGACCACCACCTCGGTGCCGGCGTCGACCACCACCGTCCCAGCTTCGACGACCACTACGGTTCCTAGGACTACGACCACTTCGGTGCCGGCGTCGACGACCACTACGGTGCCTAGGACTACGACCACTCCGGCGTCGACGACCACCACCGTGCCTAGGACTACGACCACTTCGGTGCCGGCGTCGACGACCACCACCGTTCCTAGGACTACGACCACTTCGGTGCCGGCGTCGACGACCACCACCGTGCCTAGGACCACGACGACGGTGCCCCGGACCACAACCACGGCTGCCGCTACGACGGCCACCACAACGACCGCATCGACCACCACAACGGCAATATCAGGCGGTGGCGGCAGCACCTTCGGCGGCGGCGGAGGGGCCACCTTGGGCGGCGGCGGAGGGGCAACCGTGGGCGGCTCCAACACGTCGTCTTCCAGTGGAGGGCTCGCCTCGACCGGCATCAGCGTCCGCCCGCTCCTCGAGGTAGCGACCATCATGGTCCTGGCCGGAGTGTCCCTCCTCGTCGTCGGGCACCGCCGTCGTCATCCGAAACGGTAAACGGAACCCACAAGCCCGACCGGATGTGCGCGACCTCACGACGTCGGGCAGGCACCGAAGGGATCCCACATTCGGCCGTCTTGGACCGCTCCGGGCACGATGACCCCGGCCTGAGAGAAGTCCCAGAACGAGTTCGAGGCCTCGTTCTCGTAGCTCGCCGCGCACCCAGGTGCGGTGATGAGGATCTCGGCGACACCGTCGGGACAGGCATAGGTCTTGCCGGGCACACAGGTGTAACCGGCCGAGGAGCCCAGGGCCGTGTGCAACGGCCCGGGCCGACAGAAATGGGCGAAACCTGGGGCGGCATGGGCTTCCAGGTACGCCAACGCCACCGCGCAGGCATCCCGGGCTGGTGGGGCTGTCACAGCTGGCGGCTGCGGGCGATCGGCTGGTGGGACTTTCACAGCTGGCGGCGACGGGCGATCGGCCGGCGCGGTGACCGCGGCCGTCGGTGCGGGACTGGCCGCAACGGGCGGCGGGACCGTGACAACAGGAGCGGGGACGGCGATACGAGGGCCACTAACCGATCGGCCAACCATGACCGTCGGTGGCGGAGTCGCCACAGCGTCAACCTTTGCCCTCGGTCCGCCGACCGGGGAAACAAAGGCCCCGAACGCCGCCACGCTCAACAGGACAATGATCGCCGCCCTCAGCCACCGACAGACCTGCGCCTCCCGTAGGGGGCCACCAGTTTCTTTCCATGCCACCTGTCCCCCTCCTCAAGGGTCGGACAGGCGAGGTGGGGTTCGTGATTTGCTCCTCCCCGGCTACACGACCAAACAACGCCGGAGGCTCTCAGCTTCCCTCACCCTGTGTGGTGATGATTATAGCATGTCACGGAAAGTGGGCGCGGGAGATGGAGCCAGAAGATTTTGCCAGCCACCCAGTTCCCCCACGAGGCATCTGGGCCTTCTTGGGGGGCTCCGGCTCGATACCTGTCGGCAGGTTCAGACCGCGCCGCTGGTGGTCGACCACGGCCACAGGAACGCGATCCCGCCTCGTGAAGTAGCCCAAGCGCTGGAAGCACTTCAACGACACCAGCAGCGCCAACAGGTGAGCATCCGAGCGGGACCGCTCCCGGGCCCAGGCCTCTTCGTCGGCCGAGGGGGAAAGCGCCGCCAGCTCCCGTGCGGTCACGACCCTCCCGAACCGGGGATACGCCGTCCCGCTCGATCGAGGTCATTGCCGCCTACAACGAGGTCTCGTCGAAGACGTCCTCGAAGACGGCCTCGAAGACGGCCTCAACCTCGCTGGTCTCGACCGGCCTCTCGCCGACAGCGGCGTGGCTCGCCGACGGGTGGCTGCCACGAACCACCGACAACCCCGAGCAGCTGGACCTGCTCCTGGTGATGGTCGCCGCACCGCGGGTCGTACACCGCGACGGGATCCGCTTCCAGGGCGTCCGCTACCTCGACCCGACCCTGGCCGCCTACGTCGGGGAGGCCGTCACGATCCGCTACGACCCGCGGGACCTGGCCGAGATCCGCGTCTACCACCGCGACACCTTCGTGTGCCGAGCCATCAGCCCCGAGCACGCCAGCCAGACCGTCACGCTCAAAGACATTCAGGCCGCCCGCGTCGCTCACCGCCGCGCCCTACGGGCACAGCTCGACCGTCGCCACGCCGCGGTGAAGGACTACCTGCCCTCCCACGGCCACAGCGCCGCCGGCGAGACAGCCCCCGCCAGTCCGCCAGCCGGACCCGCCGAGGCCGCCCGACCCGCCAAGCAGCGGCTCTTCACCTACCACGAGGACCTGCCATGACAGCCCGGACCGACGTCAGCCACAACCCGGCACCGGCCGCTCCCGAGACGCCGCCGATGATCACCGCCCCGCCGGTGGAGACCGGGCCGCTCTACGACGCGAACACCGAGCCCAGTGTCCCCAGGACCAGACGGAGCGGACCGTTCATCGCGACCAAGGAATACCGGCGGTTCACCGAGTTCGCCGACGCCTTCCGCCGCGAGACCTTCATCGGGCTCTGCTACGGACCCGCGGGCGTCGGCAAGACGCTCTCCGCCCGCCGATACGCCCACTGGGACAAGGTCGAAGAACTTCTCCTCGGCTGGGGCCGACGCCAAGACACCGACGCCGCCGTCTACGCCACCCTCGCCCGCAGCCGCACCGCGTACTACACACCCACCACAACCTGCACCCCCAAGCAACTCGACCACGACCTCGACCAGCTCCTCGGCCGCATCGACATCTGCGTCGCCCAGCACCGCCAGAGCAAGACAACGCTCCCCGTCCCCATTCAGTGCTCGGCGACGCCGCCGGTCGTCGACCTGCTCATCATCGCCGAGGCCGAACGCCTGACCCCGCCGTCCCTCGAACACCTCCGCGACCGATTCGATCGCCGCGCCACCGGGCTCATCCTGATCGGAATGCCCGGCATCGACCGGAGCCTGTCCCGCCACCCCCAGCTCTACAGCCGGATCGGGTTCTCTCACCAATACCGGCCCCTGGCCGACGACGAACTCGCGTTCGTCCTAAACCGGCACTGGGCCAAGCTCGGCCTCACCCTGGACCTCACCGACTTCACCGACGCCCAAGCGGTCGCAGCCGTCGGACGGATCACCCGCGGCAACTTCCGGCTCGTCCACCGCCTCTTCGCCCAAGTCGCCCGCGTTATGAAAATCAACAACCTCACCGTCCTCACCAGCGACGTCATAGAGACCGCCCGCGGCACCCTGGTGATCGGCGAAGACGCCACCTAGCGTCATCAAAAACCCGCCAACTATCGATGGAGATCACAGGCCCAACGACCGTCGATAACTAGTGTCGGGAAACTATGACGGGAAACCTGCCGCTCCAGTAGATTCCGACGCGTGCTCATCGGGTACGCCCGGGTGTCGACCGCCGACCAGAACCCGGCGCACCAGACCGACGCCCTGCGCCGGGCCGGTGTCGCCGAGGCCGACATCTACGTCGACCACGCCAGTGGCGCCAAGGCGTCACGGCCCCAGCTCGACCTGGTGCTGCGGCTACTGCGCAAGGGCGACGCCCTCAAGATCACCCGACTGGACCGCCTCGGCCGTTCGGTGCTGCACCTGGTCACCCTCGGAGCCGAACTCCGCGAGCGCGGCGTCGAGCTGCACGTCATCGAGCAGGGCATCGACACCTCCACCATGGAGGGTCGGGCTATGTTCGGCATGCTGTCGGTGCTGGCCGAGCTGCAACGTGAGCTCATCGTCGCCAACACCCGCGACGGCCTGGCTGCCGCCCGGGCCCGTGGGCGAAAGGGGGGCCGACGGCCCAAGCTCAACGCCGACCAAGCCCTGCTGGCCCAACGGCTCTATGACGGCGGCGACCGCACCGTCCAGCAGATCGCGGACATCCTCAGCGTCCCCCGCTCAACGGTCTACGGCCACCTCGACAAGGCCTCCGTCGGCGGCCGCCCACGAGCCAGCCAGAGCACCGCCGGCCCGTAACTGCGGGCTAGCGAAGGGGGCTTACCGCCACTTTCCGTTCCGTTGTTCCCCGAGGGCCTTACCGATGACCCACGTCAAAGACGGGTAGAAGGTCCCCCCGGATTACATCTCGTAGCGCTCAGCTCTGGCGGGTCACCGGCCGACCCCCGCAACCAGTGGGCCGAGCCAGGCGCCACCCCCAACCCCAAGGATGCCGTCGAGGTCGCCGCCAACCGTGCCATCTGCGCCGGCCGGCTCAGCCTGGACCAGGCCCAGACGGCAATGGCTACCGACTGGATCGCCCTCGGCCGCCAGCTCGACGCCGGAACCTGACGCACACCTCATGCTCCCGGCCCGCAGTCCCCGGCGTACCGTCGCTCTCGAGTATCTCCCTCGGGCTCACCCAGCCCGGTCTGATTCCGACGGAATCAACCCCGAAGCAGGAAGGCGACCCCAGCCTCTGCCCGCACTCGACGACCGACGCAGCTCACACCGCGATCACCGTCGATGCCGTCACCGCCCTTCCCACCCCTGGCGTCGATCCTGCCAGCACCGGCACCACATCAGAGGCCCGAGGCAGCCGGCCCGGGCCCGACGAGGTGGACAGAGCTCAACGTCACGGAGCGCCGTTTCGACCTCTACCAGGAGGCCGGTTCCGGTGACCACCGCAGGTCCTGTCTCGGGCCCGGGCTCGGGGTTGATGGCTTGGCTCTCAGGCTG
>JALYVP010000300.1 GCA_030853185.1 Actinomycetota bacterium
CCCGGTTGACCTTGATGGTCCGGTCTTCGTACTGCTGATCTGCCATGTCCTTCAGAACTCCAGTCCGGCTTCGCGTGCCGCTTCGGCGACGGCGGCGACCCGCCCGTGGTAGATGAACCCGCCCCGATCGAAGACGACCTTCGACACGCCGGCGGTCTTGGCCCGCTCGGCGACCAGGCGACCGACGACGCTGGCCGCGGCCCGGTTGCCGGTCGCCCCCGACCGCAGGTCGGGCTCGACCGACGACGCCGCCGCCAGCGTGTGGCCGCTGCGGTCGTCGATGACCTGGGCGATGATGTGGCGGTTGGAACGGAACACGGCGAGACGGGGTCGCGCCGCGCTTCCGCTCACCTTCTTGCGCACCCGATGGTGACGGCGGGCCAGGGCCCGCTGCTTGTCCTTGCTCGTTGAAGTCATGGGATCCCTACTTGGCGGCCTTGCCGGCCTTGCGGACAACCCGCTCCCCGGCGTAGCGGACACCCTTGCCCTTGTAAGGCTCGGGCTTGCGGATCTTGCGGATGTTGGCGGCCACCTGGCCGACCAGCTCCTTGTCGATGCCCCGGACCTGGATGCGGGTCGGCTGGGGCACCTCGAAGGTGATGCCGTCGGGGGCGGTGACGACCACCTGGTGGCTGAAGCCCAGGGCCAGCTCGATCTGGTCGGCCCCGCGGGCGACGGCACGGTACCCGACGCCGACGATCTCGAGCTGCTTGGCGAAGCCGTTGGAGACGCCGAGCACCATGTTGTTCACCAGGCTCCTGGTCAGACCGTGCAGAGCCCGGTTGTGACGCTCGTCGTTGGGCCGCTCGACGAGGAGGATCCCGTCGGCTCCGTCCCCTTCTGCACGGCGGACGGTGATCTCGCCGGGAAGATCCCGCTCGAGGGTGCCCATGGGGCCCTTCACGGTCACATGGCGACCGGCGATGGCGACATCGACCCCGGAGGGAACAGGAATGGGGTTGCGGCCTACGCGTGACATGGTTGCTTCCTCACCATACGTAGCAGAGGATCTCGCCACCGACCCGGCGACGGCGCGCCTCACGGTCGGTCATGAGTCCCTGGCTGGTCGAAAGGACGGCGACGCCGAGACCGCCGAGCACGCGCGGCAGCTTGTCGGCGGCGAGGTACACCCGAAGTCCGGGCTTGGAGATGCGTCGGATCCCCGAGATCGTCCGGGCCCGATCGGGGGTGTACTTCATGGTGATCTCGAGCACCCGGCCCGGGCGCTCGACCGGTTGGGCCACGTCGAAGCCCTCGATGTAACCCTCCCGGACCAGGACGGCCGCCAAGGCCTCCTTGACCTTGGAGGACGGCATGCGCACCGTGTCGTGCATCGCCACGTTGGCGTTGCGGACCCGGGTGAGCATGTCCGCGATGGGATCGGTCATCGTCATCGCCGCGCCTCCTCTACCAACTGGCCTTGGTCACGCCGGGCACTTCGCCCGCATGGGCCAGGTCGCGCAGGCAGATCCGGCACAGACCGAACTTGCGGAACACCGAGTGCGGCCGCCCGCAACGCCGGCACCGGGTGTATGCCCGGACCTTGTACTTGGGCTTGCGCTGCGACTTGATGATGAGCGCCTTCTTGGCCATCAGCTGATGCCTTCCTTGCGGAACGGGAACCCGAAGGCATCGAGCAGGGCTCGACCCTCGGCGTTGGTGCGTGCGGTGGTGACGATCGAGATGTCCATGCCCCGTGGAGTGTCGATGCGGTCGTAGTCGATCTCGGGGAAGATGAGCTGCTCGGTGACACCGAAGGTGTAGTTGCCCCGCCCATCGAAACCGCGGGGCGGCAGGCCTCGAAAGTCGCGGATGCGGGGGATGGCCAGGCTGACCAGGCGGTCGAAGAACTCCCACATGCGGTCGCCGCGCAGGGTCACCTTGGCGCCGACGGCGTTGCCCTCGCGCAGCTTGAAGCCGGCAATGGACTTCTTGGCCGTCGTGACCAGCGGCTTTTGGCCGGTGATGACCGTGAGGTCGCGCACCGCCCCTTCGAGCAGGGACGGCTGGCCGACGGCGCGGCCCACGCCCATGTTGATGACGATCTTGTCGAGGCGGGGCACCAGCATGACGTTGTCCAGGCTGAGCGACGCCTTCAGCTGATCGCGCAGCTCGGACTCGTAGCGCTGCTTGAGGCGGGGGCGGGTGGTCGTGCCTGTCGGGGTGGCAGCCATCACAGCGCCTCGCCGCAGTGCCGGCACACCCGGATCTTGGTGCCGGACTCATCGAACCTGTAGGCGATGCGGGTGGGGCGACCGCCCTCCTTGGAACACAGGATCGACACCGCCGAAGCGGCCAGGGGCATGTCCTTGTCGATGATCCCGCCCCTGACCCGGCTCTGGGTCTGGCGCTGGTGCTTCTTGGCGACGTTGACGCCCTCGACGATGACCTTGTTGACCTCGGGGAGGACCCTCATGATCTCGCCCGTCTCACCGCGGTCCTTGCCGGAGCGGACGATGACCTTGTCACCCTTGCGGAGCTTCATCTTGGTCCGCGCCGGGGGCTGGTGGCGTGACGACATCTCAGAGCACCTCCGGGGCCAGAGAGACGATGCGCATGAAGCGCTTGTCGCGCAGCTCGCGCCCGACCGGCCCGAAGATCCGGGTGCCGCGCGGCTGGCTTTGATCATTGATCAGGACCGCCGCGTTCTCGTCGAAACGGATGTAGCTGCCGTCCGGACGGCGCTTCTCCTTCTTGGTGCGGACGACGACGCAGCGGACGACGTCACCCCGCTTCACGTTCGCCCCGGGGATGGCGTCTTTGACGGTGGCCACGAACACGTCCCCGATCGACGCGTAACGGCGCTTCGATCCACCCAGCACCTTGATGCAGAGGACCTCTCGAGCGCCGGAGTTGTCGGCCACCCTGAGCCTGCTCTCCTGCTGGATCATGGTCGTTCCTTGCTTCGTGGGTCCTCGATGATGGAAGTCACTTGGCCCGCTCCAGGACCTCGACGATCCGCCAATGCTTCTGCTTGGACAGAGGGCGGGTCTCGGAGATGCGGACACGGTCACCGACTCGGGTGTCGTTGCCCTCGTCGTGGGCGTAGAGCCTCTTGGTCCGCTGCACCGTCTTGACGTAGCGGGGGTGGCGGACACGTTCGATGACGGCAACGACGGCGGTCTTGTCCATCGACGTCGACACGACCAGGCCCTCGCGGACCTTGCGCCGGTCGATCCGCTCGTTGGTGGTTTCTATCGGATCAGCCATCAGCTGTTCACCTCACTGGCCTCGGCGGCCTCGATCTCTCGCTCGCGCAGGATGGTGGCGATCCGGGCGATGTCCTTGCGTACGTGGCCCAGGCGAGCCGAGTTGTCCTGCTTGCCGGTGGCCAGCTGGAAACGGAGCCTGAACAGCTCGTCCTTGGCTTCGAGCAGGCGCTGTTCGAGCTCGTCGAGGTCGAGCTCCCGGAGTTCCTTGGGCGCGGCCATCAGACCTCGATCTCCTCCTGGTGCGAACGGACCACGAAACGGGCCTTGATCGGCAGCTTCTGGATGGCCCGCTCCATGGCGGCCCGAGCCAGGGCCTCATCGACGCCACCGAGCTCGAAGAGGATGCGCCCGGGCTTGACGACGGCCACCCAGAACTCCGGGTTGCCCTTGCCAGAGCCCATGCGGGTCTCGGCCGGCTTGGCCGTGATCGGCTTGTCCGGGAACACCCGGATCCACACCTTCCCACCGCGCTTGACGTGGCGGGTCATGGCGATACGACCGGCCTCGATCTGGCGGGCGCTTACCCATCCCGGCTCGAGGGCCTGGATGCCGTAGTCACCGAAGTCAACGGTCGTCCCGCCCTTGGCCTGACCTGACAACCGACCCCGCTGAACCTTGCGGTGCTTGACCTTCCGCGGCATCAACATCTCAGGCGTCCTTCGGGAAATGCGGGGTCTCGTGGTGATCGTCGCGGGTCCTACGCTCGATGTCCTCTTCTTCTGCGAGGAGGCGCTCGAGCTCGGGGTCGACGGTGACGATCGGACGATCGGCCGTCTCCTCGGTCGGCGGAGCGGCTTCGGCGCCGCCCTCACCCGACGGTGGCGTGCCGTCCGGCACGGCCGGGACGCCGGCTTCGCCCGGCTCACCCAGGTCGGGGC
>JALYVP010000058.1 GCA_030853185.1 Actinomycetota bacterium
CCGCCACCCCGGCCGAGCAGACCGAATCCCCGGTCCCGACCGTCCCGGCTCCGACCGAGCAGGCCGCAACCCCGGCCCCGACCGAGGCGCCGGCCGCTCCCGCCCCGGTCCCTCCGACCGATGCGGCGGGGCCGGTGGTCACGGCTTCGGAGGCTGATACCGCCCCCGCCGATCAGCCGGCACCCAGCACCCAGGAGTAGAGGAGACCATGGCAGACATTTCGGCCAAGGACGTCAAAGCACTACGGGACGCCACCGGCGCCGGCATGATGGATGCCAAGCGCGCCCTGGTGGAGACCGGGGGAAACCCTGAGAAGGCGGCGGCTTGGTTGCGCGAGCGCGGCCTCGGCAAGGCCGCCGAGCGCTCAGGGCGTGAGAACTCCGAGGGTGCGGTGGCCGTGGCCATCGCACCCGACGGTTCAGCCGGGGCGATCGTCGAGCTCAAGTCCGAGACGGACTTCGGCGCAAAGTCGCCACAGTTCGTCACGCTGGTCAACGACCTCGTCGCGTCCGTCGCCGCCGAGGGCGAGCAGACCGGCCTGGCCAACCACGCCGAGGCCGTCGACGACCTCAAGGTGACCATCAAGGAGAACATCGACATCGGTGCGGTCACCCGTTTCGAGGCGCCCGCCGGCCACGTTCTCAACTCCTATCTGCACGTCCAGAACGGCCGGGGGGTCAATGCCATCCTCGTCGAGCTGGACGGCGGCACCGCCGAGCAGGCGCACGACGTCGCCGTGCACATCGCCTTCGGCCGTCCCGGCTACCTCCGGCGAGAGGATGTCCCCGCCGACACGGTGGCGGCCGAGCGGGCCACCCTCGAGGCCGAGACCCGCAATGAGGGCAAGCCGGACGCTGCCCTGCCCAAGATCGTCGAGGGCAAGTTGACCGGCTGGTTCAAGCGGGTCCCCGGTGGCGTCCTGCTCGAGCAGCCATACGCCAAGGACGACAAGATCAACGTGGCCACCAAGCTCGGGGACGTATCGGTCGTCCGCTTTGCTCAGGCTCTGATCGGGGGCTGACGCCGGCTTCCGAGGCGGGCCACTACAGTGAGTCGGTCGTGAGCAAGCCGCCGTGGAAGAGGGTCGTGCTGAAGCTCTCGGGCGAGGCGTTTGCCAGTGATGCCGCCGACGAGGCCATCGATGGGGCGATCGTCGAGCGAATCGCCGCCGAGATAGCCGAGGGCCGGGCCAGCACCAACACCCAGATCGCTGTCGTTGTCGGTGGCGGGAACATCTGGCGCGGCGCCACCGGATCTGCCAGCGGCATGGATCGGGCCAACGCCGACTACATGGGGATGCTGGCCACCGTGATCAACGCTCTGGCGTTGCGCGACGCCCTGGAACGCCATGGTCAGCCCACGCGGGTGCAGACGGCGATCGGGATGTCGCAGATCGCTGAGCCCTACATCCGGCTGCGGGCCATCCGCCACTTGGAGAAGGACCGGGTCGTGATCTTCGCCGCCGGTACCGGGAACCCGTTCTTCACGACCGACACGGCGGGCTCGTTACGGGCGGTGGAGATCGAGGCCGACGTGTTGCTGAAGGGTACCCACGACACCGACGGCATCTACGACGCCGATCCCCGGTTGAACCCCGAGGCCACCCGCCTCAAGGATGTCACCTTCGATCAGTACCTGGCCCAGGACCTCCGGGCCATGGATCTCACGGCCATCACCCTGTGCCGGGAGAACTCGCTGCCGGTGTTGTATTTCTCCATCATGCAGCCCGGGATGCTGGGTCGCGCACTCCGAGGTGAGCGGATCGGTACGCTGATCCACTAATGGAGGACGACTACACCGAAGCAGTGCTCTCCGATTGCGGGGAGAAGATGGCCCGAGCCGTCGCCCACACCCAGGAAGAGTTCGGCGCGCTGCGCACCGGGCGGGCCGTCCCCGCCCTCGTGGAGAAGTTGCGCGTCGACTACTACGGCGCTGAAGTCCCGCTTCAGCAGTTGGCCGGCATCCAGGTCCCCGAGGCCAAGGTTTTGGTGATCGTGCCCTATGACAAGAGCTCACTGCCCGCCATCGAAAAGGCGGTGCAAGGCTCGAACCTCGGCGTCAACCCGAACAGTGACGGTTCCATCATCCGATTGTCGTTTCCACCCCTCACCGAGGAGCGCCGGAAGGCCATGGTGAAGGTGGCCCATGCCAAGGCGGAAGACGGCCGGGTAGCCGTCCGAAGCCTGCGGCGCGGGGCCCGGAAGGACCTGGAAGCCTTCGAGAAGGATGGCGACATCTCCTCCGATGACCTCGAGCGAGCTGAGAAGGACCTTGAGAAGCTCACCAAGGAGTACGTCGAGGCGATTGACCGCCTACTCCACCACAAAGAACAGGAGTTGCTCGCGGTCTGAGCTACATCCCGTGCGATCCAGGAGGTTTCTCCTATGAGGGAGCGGAAGAAGAAGAGGAGCGAACGTTCCGAAGATCGACGCTCTCCCGAAGGCGTTCGTATCATCCGAGCCGATGAGGCCGAGGAGGCGTTGGACACCGGTCAGGCGGCCGGGCGCCGACCGGAGGGAGAGCTTCGCTTCGGGGACGTTCCTCCCGCCCCGGAAGGGCCGCGCTCGCCCCACCGGTTCCCCCTTCCCGACACCGTGGACCCCGCCGCGGCCGTCCCCCGCCGGCCGTTGGCCCCGCCCCGCCGGGCCCCGACCGACCGGCGCGTCGGGCGACGGACGGCCCGAATCGACCCTGACGCGGCCCACGATCCTCGACCCTGGGACGAGCGGGTACCGGCGCCACCTGCGCCGCCCGAGGCCCATGGAGACCCCGCCGACCACGACCTCGTCCAGCCTGACGGCGGCGAAGGAGGCGAACCGGTCGATCCCGCCGCAGGGGTTGATCCCACCGCTATCGTCGATGCCGGCGCCGGCGAGCACCCGCCGGAGACACCGATTGCCGTTCAGGACGCGATCGAGATGTGGCCGAGCGCCGATGACGACTACGGAGCGGATGCCCCCCAACAGGCGACCGCTGACCATCCGGGCTTCGACCCCCAGGTGGGGTACCAACCGCCGGACTACGACCCCCAGGCGGGGTACCAGCAACCGGACTATGACCTCCAGGCGGGGTACCAGCCACCGGACTATGACCTCCAGGCGGGGTACCAGCCACCGGCATACGACCGCCAGGCCGAGTATCGGCCGCCGCCGAACTACGACCCCCAGGCGGGGTACCAGCAACCGGACTATGACCTCCAGGCGGGGTACCAGCCACCGGCGTACGACCCCCAGGCCGAGTATCGGCCGCCGCCGGACTATGACCCCCAGGCGGGGTACCAGCCACCGGCGTACGACCCCCAGGCGGGGTACCAGCCACCGGCGTACGACCCCCAGGCCGGGTATCAGCCGCCGGGTTGGGATCCCGAGCCATACCCGCAGACCGAGGGCCTGGCCGGCGACGGCCGGGCGACCGACGATCCGACGTCCTACGCCTCCGACCGGCCCGAAGCGGTCGGACCGGTGTACGAGAGTGGCCAGGGGCCCGGGTCGCCCGCTGGCCCGGGGCCGGGCTGGGAGCCGTCAGCTTCGTGGCGGGAGTGGCAGGAACCCGCCGAAGCCCTCCGCTCCGACTGGCCGGCTACGTCAACACCAGGCCCGGCCGAGGGTTCCGACCTGTGGCCGGTCGCCGAGGACGACCTCGCACCAGCCCGAGGCCACGCCGGGCCGGGACCAGGTGCGACCGACCCCGGCGACCGGCCGCCCATCCCCGATTGGCCGCTTTCTCTCGAGGCAAGCGGCCGGCCGGCGCTGAACGCCGACGTCGAGGCCCAGCCCGGCCAACCGGAACCGGCGCCAGCCGACGAGCAGACCTGGCGCCCGTCGGTTCCCGAGTCGGCCGGCGCCCGTCAAGGCGACCAGAAGGCCGCCTCCGTCCCGGATGTCGAAGGAGAAGAGTTCATGCCTGCGTCGCAAGGCGAACCTGCCGTTCCCGACGGGCCTCATGACGAGAACGAGAGAGAGGATGCGCCCAGCCTCGGCCTGTCGGTGGCCCGGGGCTCCACCGAGATGCCGCACTGGACGGACCCGCCGACGGGCGAAGTGCCCCGGGTCCTCTCCGACGCATCCGAGCCCGAGGGGGACGATCTCAAGGCCTGGCGGGCCCTGGGGTCGAGCGCCACCCGCTGGCGGGGGGACGGCGACTGGGACGAGGACGTTGACCTCGGTGACCTGGGCAGTGAGGAGAGCCGGGTCGGGGCTATGGATACGTCGCTGTCCGAGCAGTCGGACCTGTACTCGTTCGACAAGGAGTTCGACGCTCTGGAAGAGGAGCGCTCCGGCGCCCATGCCGCCGTGATGGCCGACGACCTCGAGGATTTCGACGACATGGACGATCTGGAGGGGGCGCCCGTGGCACCCGAACCCGTCAGCGTCGGCTCGGCCCGATCCTCGCGGCAGGACCCGGCTCGCTCCACGCGGGCCACCCGTTCGCCGTCGTCTCGCAACGTCGGCGGTGGCACCGGGTCAGGGTCTGGGCCCGCCGCCGGCAGCGAGCGGGATCTCGGCCAGGCCATCGCCGTGGGCATCGGGCTCATCGTGTTGCTGATCATCGCCTACGCCGTGGGTTCGGCGGCCCTGCTTATCCTGGCCACGGCGCTCGTGGTCGCGTGCGCGGTGGAGGGCTACGGCATGTTGCAGCGGGCCGGTTTCCGGCCGGCGACCCTCCTCGGGCTGGTGGCTACCGCGGGCGTGATGTTCGCCGCCTACTGGCGAGGCGAGGCGGCCCTCCCGCTCGTGGGCGGAATCCTGTTCCTGGCCACCATGATCTGGTACCTGTGGCAGATCGTCGAGGCCAGGCCGTTGGCCAATGTGGCGGTGACGACCATGACTTGGCTGTGGGTGGGCCTGTTCGGTTCCTACGCCGCCCTGATGTTGAGGGCGGCCCACGGCAAGGGCCTGTTCCTCGGAGCGATCATCCCGGTGATCGTCGCCGACATCGTCGCCTACTTCGTCGGCCGCCAGATCGGGCACCGACCCCTGGCCCCCCACATCAGTCCGGGTAAGACGGTGGAGGGCTTGCTTGCCGGTGGGCTCGCCGCCATCATCGTCGCGGTGATCGTCGGTAAGGAGATCACCCCCTGGGGAGGGGTCAAGCACGGCCTGCTGCTCGGGATCGTTGTGGCCCTGCTGGCGCCGGTCGGTGATCTGTTCGAGTCGATGATCAAGCGGGACCTGAGCATCAAGGACTCCGGGAGCGTGCTGCCCGGACACGGAGGCCTCCTCGACCGCTTCGACGCCATCCTCCTGGTGCTGCCCGCGGCCTACTACCTGGCCACGTATGTCGGCATCGTGCACTGAGAAACTGAGTGGGACACTGAGAAGCAACGTCATGCGCACCGTCAGCCTCGTCGGCTCGACGGGGTCGATAGGGACCCAGGCCGTTGACGTCATCGAGGCCGATCCCGACCGGTACCGGGTCGTCGCCATCGCCGCCGCCACGTCGGTCGAAGTCCTCGTCGCCCAAGCCCACCGGCTCCGCCCGGAGGCGGTGGCCATCGCCGATGAACGGCTGGCCGCCGAGCTGGGCGACGGGCTGCCCCCCGGGGTCAAGGTTCTGGCCGGCCCCGAGGCGTTGGCCGAGACGGCCACCATGGGCGAGGTCGTCGTCAACGGTGTCGTGGGGTTCGCCGGTCTGCCGGTGACGCTGGCCGCCTTGGGTGCCGGGCGGCGCCTGGCCCTGGCCAACAAGGAGTCGCTCATTGCCGCCGGCCCGGTCGTCCAGGCCGCCCGCTCCACTCCAGGCGCCGAGATCATCCCGGTGGACTCCGAGCACTGCGCCATCCACCAGTGCCTCCGCGCCGTCCTCGACGACCAGGCGATGGCGGCGCTGCCCGAGATGACCAATCCGTTCCTGCGCCGGGTGGTCCTCACCGCCAGCGGCGGACCCTTCCGGGGCCGCGACGTGCGCTCGCTGGGCGAGGTGACCGTGGCCGACGCCTTGGCTCACCCGACGTGGAAGATGGGCCCGAAGATCACCATCGACTCGTCCACCCTCATGAACAAGGGCCTGGAGGTCATCGAGGCCCATGAGCTGTTCGGCCTCGACTACGACGACATCGATGTGGTGGTCCACCCCCAGTCCATCATCCACTCGATGATCGAGACGACCGATGGGGCGACCCTCGCCCAGCTCTCGCTGCCGGACATGCGCCTGCCCATCGGCTACGCCCTGGCCTACCCGGAGCGCGCCACGACCCCGTTCGGCGCCATCGATTGGCCCAAGCAGGGGTCGTTGAGCTTCGAGGAGCCCGACCGGGAAGGGTTCGCCTGCCTCGATCTGGCCTACCGGGCGGGGCGGGCAGGAGGGACGGCCCCGGCCTGCCTCAACGGCGCCAACGAGGTTGCCGTCGATGCCTTCCTCCACGGCCGGATCCGATGGGTCGACATCCCGGCCGTCCTCGCCGAAGTCCTCGACGACCACTGCGTCACCGAGCCCGGTACCGTGGCTCACGTGCTGGAAGCTGACGAAGCCGGACGAGACCTGGCCCGCGCCAGCATTGATCGACATGCCGCTGGACGCCGGTGAGCACCAAGGAGCCTGTCGACACCGCGTCTGGCGATTCCGGTGCCGACGCCGTCGACGCCGACATGCGAGCGCGGCTCGACCATCTCCACGAGCCCGAGCTGGGAGGGCACGAAGCGGTCGGCGGCCGGGGGGTGCGCAAGGTCCTGGGGGATCCCCTGGGCATTGCCACCCGCAACCACGACGACGAGGACGACCAGGAGCCCCTCGGGACGAAGAAGGAGCAGCGGTTCGCCCTGATCCGCCTGGTCGTCGTGATCGCCGCCATCATCACCGCCGGCTACGCCGCCGGTGTCGGGGAGACGGTCCTGCTCATCGGCGCCTTCTTCGTCTGCATCATGCTCCACGAGCTCGGTCACTTCGTCACGGCCAAGTCCGCCGGCATCAAGGTCACAGAGTTCTTCGTCGGGTTCGGCCCCCGGCTGTGGTCGGTGCGGCGGGGCGAAACCGAATACGGCGTCAAGGCTCTCCCCCTTGGCGGGTACTGCCGGATCATCGGCATGCACAACCTCGACGCCGAGGTCGACCCGGCCGACGAGGACCGCACCTATCGGGCCAAGTCGATGTGGAGGCGGCTGAGCGTGGCTGTGGCCGGCTCGGCCGTGCACTTCCTCATCGCCATCGTCGTCCTGTTCGCCATGTTCGCCGGGCCGGGCGACAACGGCAACTACCTGCCCACGCCGGCGACGAACCCCATCGTGGACGTCTCGCGGCTGACGACGGGGCCCAGCCCGGCGGCCGCCGCCGGCTTCCGCCTGGGCGACCGGATCGAGTCGGTCGACGGGAGGACCTTCCCCACCTTCCCCTCCTTGACCAGCTACGTCCAGGCCCGTCCCGGCCAGACCCTCGACGTGGTGGTCGACCGCCAGGGCCACCTGGTGCACCTGCATCCCACGACCGTCGACCTGTCGAAGGTGACCGTCGCCGGGGCGCCCGGGACCAACCCGGCACCGACCACCAAGCCCACCGGCTTCCTCGGCATCGCCCCCAGCCCCGTCGTGCACTCCAGCGTCGCCGGCTCGTTCGCCGCCGCCGGGGGGGCATTCGTCCACGCCTCGGCCCTGACGCTCAGCGCCTTCGGGCACCTGGTCACCCTGCACGGCGTCAGCAGCTACGTGAACATGTTGTCGAGCAGGCAGGCTGCCACCAGCCCCAACGCCGAGCGGTTCGTCTCCCCGGTCGGTGTCGTCAGCCTGTTCCACCAGGCCGGCCGTGACGGCCTCGGCACCGTCCTCTTCCTGCTCGCCATCATCAACATCTCCCTCGGCATCTTCAACCTCGTCCCCCTGCTCCCACTCGACGGCGGCCATGTCGCCATCGCCCTCTACGAGGGAGCGCGGAGTCGAAAGGGCCATCGTTACCACGCCAACGTGGGCAAGCTCGTCCCCCTCCTGTACCTGGCCATCGCCGGCATTGCCTTCCTCGGCCTGACCTCCCTGTACCTGGACCTCCGCTACCCGCTCGCCTGAGGCGCGCCGGGCACGGAGCGCCCCACCTGGTTGGGGCCTGCCCGCCGGTAGCATCGACGGCGATGGCTCAGACCCTCAAGGCCCCAGCTGCCCGGTACCCACGCCGGCCCACTCGTCAGGTCATGGTCGGGTCGGTGCCGGTCGGCGGTGACGCCCCCATCACCGTCCAGTCCATGACGATCACCAAGACCGCCGACGTCGAGGGGACCCTGGCCCAGATCTACTCCCTGGCCGCGGCCGGCGCCGACATCGTGCGCTGCACCTGCAACGAGAAGGAGGCCGCCGAGGGTCTGGCCCAGATCGTGCCCCGCAGCCCGGTGCCGATCGTCGCCGACATCCACTTCCATGTGGAGATGGCCCTCGCCGCTCTCGAAGCTGGTGTCGACTGCCTCCGGCTCAACCCCGGCAACCTGCGCAAGCCCGAGGAGATCAAGCTGGTGGCCCGGGAGTGCAAGGACCGCGGGGTCCCGATCCGCATCGGGGTGAACGCCGGTTCCCTGCACAAGGACCTGGACAAGAAGTACGGCGGCGCCACCCCCGAGGCCCTGGTGGAATCGGCCCAGATGGAGTTGGCGTACTTCGACGAGGTCGGGTTCGACGACGTCAAGATCTCGGTCAAGGCGTCCAACGTGCCCCTCATGATCGAGGCCTACCGCCAGCTCTCCGAGGTCACCGACCACCCGCTGCACCTGGGAGTGACCGAGGCGGGGCCGCCGCCGGCCGGCACCATCAAGGCAACCGCCGGGATCGCCACCCTCCTGTCGGAGGGCATCGGCGACACCATCCGCTACTCGCTCACCGCTGACCCGGTCGAGGAGGCCAAGGCGGGACGGGTCCTGCTCGAGGCCCTGGGCCTGCGCGAGCGCAAGGACGTGGACCTGATCGCCTGCCCGGCCTGCGGGCGGGCCGAGATCGACGTCTACAAGGTGGCCCAGGAGGCGCAGGCGGCGCTGGAGGGCCGCCAGATCCCGCTGCAGGTGGCCGTCATGGGCTGTGTGGTCAACGGGCCCGGCGAGGCCCGGTCGGCCGACATCGGGATCGCCGCGGGCAAGCACCGCGGACACCTGTTCATCCAGGGCAAGATCGTGCGGGTGGTCCCCGAGGACGAGATGGTGTCCTCCCTCGTCGAGGAAGCCGAGAAGCTGGTGGCGGAGGGAGTCACCGCCCGCCTGGCGGCCGCCGACAAGGGGGCCGCCGCCGAAGCCGACAAGGACCGGATGGCCCTCCTCGACGACAAGGGGGCGGATGCCAACTCCGCCGACGCTCTGGTCAAGCTCATCGACCAGCGTCTGGACGCCGCCGGGAAGTAGCTCGGACCTCGGCGGCAGGGAAGTGCCGCCCAACAATCCGCGTGCCGCGCCGGGCCCCGCCCGGCAGACTGAGCCTAAACGCCGCCGTGATGACGAGGGACGTCACCGTCCCCGGACCCGATGACGAGTCGTGCCCGACGATCCCGTTGGCCGCGGTGACGGCCGTAGGCGTGCACCCGACCCACCGGCGCCGGGGCATCCTCCGGCGGCTGATGGCCGAGATGCTCGACGATGGGCGCCGGCGGGGCGAGCCCGCCGCCGGGCTGATCGCCTCGGAGGCGCCGATCTATGGCCGGTTCGGCTTCGGCCAGGCCACGGCCGGTGCGACCGTCGTGGTCAGCACCGGCCGATCCGGGTTCTTCATTGACGCGCCCCGGCTGGACCTGCGGATCATCGACGTCGACGAGGGGTTCACCTCCTACCGGCCCCACCCCGTGGACAACATCGACGGCTTCGACCAGGCCCGCCTCGAGGTCCGGGACCTGATGGGTGCCACCCCCGAGACCGAAGCCGGGTTGTGGCGTTACCTGCTCGACGTCGACCTGGTCACCGAGGTAGCCGCCAACCGTCGGGCCGTCGAAGACCCGGTGCGGTGGCGGATGAGCGATCCCCGCCGGTGGCGCACCCGGGCCTACAGCGACATGCTCTGGTTGCGACCCCTCGACGTCCCCGTCCTCCTCGAGGGCCGGGCCTACACCACCCCCGGTCAGCTGGTGATCGACGTCGTCGCCCCGCCAGACCCGGGCGCTCCCACCGAACCGGTCGGGACCGGCACAGGTGCCGATCATCCGGGCGACGACGACGTGGTCGCCGGTCGATGGTCGGTGGAGGCCGGCCCCGACGGGGTGTCCGTCCGTCGGGCCCGCCAGGGCCAGGCCGCCGAACTCCATCTGGGCGTGGCCGAGCTCGGTGCCCTGTACCTGGGTGGGATCGGCGCCACCACCCTGGCCGCGGCGGGCCGTGTGGTCGAGGAGCGGGCCGGCGCTCTCCGCCTCGCTGACCGGCTCTTCGCCGCCACCCCTTCACCGCTGTCGTCCACCGGGTTCTGACCGCCACGCCCGAGGGCGGCCTCCCCGAGCGGCGGCCGTCGCGGCGCGCGCCCGGTACCGTCTCTGGCCATGGCCCCCACCCTCACCCCCCGAGCCACCGATTTCCCCCGTTGGTACCAGGACGTGGTGGCCAGGGCGGAGCTGGCCGACAACGGGCCGGTCCGCGGGACCATGGTCATCCGCCCGTGGGGCTACGCCATCTGGGAGCGGGTCCAAGCTGCCCTCGACACCCGGATCAAGGCGGCGGGGGCGGAGAACGCCTACTTTCCGCTGCTGATCCCCGAATCCTACCTCAGGCGCGAAGCCGAGCATGTCGAGGGGTTCAGCCCCGAGCTCGCCGTGGTCACCCACGGGGGCGGCAAGGAGCTCGACGAACCCGTCGTCGTGCGCCCGACCAGCGAGACGATCATCAACAGCTTCTTTGCCAAATGGGTGCAGAGCCACCGGGACCTGCCGTTGCTCATCAACCAGTGGTCCAACGTGGTGCGATGGGAGCTGCGCCCCCGCCTGTTCCTGCGCACCACCGAATTCCTGTGGCAGGAGGGCCACACCGCTCACGCCACCGAGGTCGACGCCCACCGCTATGCCCTGCAGATCCTCGACGACGTCTACCGCTCGACCATGGTCGACGTCATGTCCATCCCGGTCCTCACCGGGCACAAGACCGCCCGGGAGCGCTTCCCGGGAGCCGTCAGGACCTGGACCTGCGAGGGGATGATGGGGGACGGCAAGGCCCTGCAGATGGGCACCAGTCACGAGCTGGGCCAGAACTTCTCCCGGGTGTTCGGCATCCAGTTCGCCACCGGGGACGGCAGCCTCGAGGATGTGTGGCAGACGTCCTGGGGGGTCTCCACCCGTGTCATCGGGGCCCTCGTCATGACCCATGGTGATGATGCCGGCCTGCGCCTGCCCCCCGAGCTGGCCCCCGTGGAGGTCGTCGTCCTCATGGTGCGCGACAGCGAGGAGACCCGGGCCGCAGCCACCACCCTGGTGGCCGAGCTGGCCGCCGCCGGGCGCCGGGTGCGCCTGGACGACCGGGTGGACGTGTCGTTCGGGCGGCGAGCGGTGGGCTGGGAGCTGAAGGGGGTCCCGGTGCGCATCGAGGTCGGTCCCCGCGACCTGGGCGAGGGCCAGGTGACCCTGGTCCGCCGGGATCAGGGCACCAAGCGGCAGGTCCCGCTGGGCGGAGCGACGACCGAGGCCCTCGCCGAACTGGTCGCCGCCCAGGCCAGCCTGTTGGAGGAAGCGGTGGCCGCCGCCCGGGAGCGGACCCGATCGGTCGGGAGCGTCGATGAGGCCATCGAGGCCACGGTCGAGGGCTTCGGTCTGATCCCGTGGGCGCGCCTCGGTCAGGAGGGGGAAGCCCGCCTGGCAGCGGAGGGGGTGACGGTTCGCTGCCTGCGACGCCCCGACGGCACCCTCGCCGGCGGTGATGACGAAGCCGACCTGGTGGCAGTGGTGGCCCGAGCTTACTGACGGACGCATCGTAGGCCCTCGCCGCTATACTCCTCTGGCCGCCCGGAGAGGGGCGGCTCGTGCAGTACGTGGCGTGGGCCGCACCTGCGTGAGCAGGGTGCCCACGCTTTTGTTTGCTCCTGTGTGTGATCCTTGACGGTCTGGTGCCGAGGTATAGCCAAGCCTCGACGGTCGAGGTTGGTGACGAGATCGAGGAGGTGGAGATGGGTTCGACCGACAGCCTGGCTGCTCTGGCGCGTCCCCTGCTCGCCGAGGCCGGTCTCGACCTGTGGGACATCGAGGTCGGCTCGTCGATGGTGCGGATCCTGGTGGACCGGACCGACGGTGTCGATCTCGATGCGCTCTCCGCGGCCACCGCCGTCCTGTCGCCGCTGCTCGACGAGCGGGAGGACCTGGTGCCGGCGGGCCACTACGACCTCGAGGTGTCCAGCCCTGGCATCGAACGGACCTTGCGTACGGTCGAGCAGTACCGCCGCTACGTCGGCTCCCTCCTGGCGCTCAAGACGACCGTTGCCATCGGTGGATCCCGGCGCCTGCGGGCCACGTTGGTAGCGGCGGCCGACGAGGCCATCGAGGTCGTGATCGTCGGGTCCCCGCAACGGGTCACCGTGCCCCTCGACCAGATCGAGCGGGCTCGCACCATCCTCGAGTGGGGTCCGAAGCCTCAGCAGACCAGAGCCAAGCCCAAAGCGAACAAACCCAAAGCGAACAAGAAGAGCAGTTCCAACCGGAGCGCACGCCTCGCCGAGGCCAGCGCTGGTGCCGGTGCCAACGATGACAAGGACAGTGCATCATGAAAGACCAGTTCGCCTTCCTCGACGCCCTCCAGCAGATCGCCAAGGACAAGGGCATCAGCGTGGAGGTCCTCCTCGACGCCCTCGCCAACGCTTTGGTGGCGGCGTACAAGCGGATGCCTGGAGCGGCGGAGGAGGCGGTGGTGACCGTCGATCCCGAGACCGGTGACATCCGGGTCTATGCCCAGGAGGTGGACGAGGACCGCAACGTCCTGCGGGAATGGGACGACACGCCGAAGGATTTCGGGCGCATCGCCGCCCAGACCGCCAAGCAGGTGATCTTCCAGCGGATCCGGGAGGCGGAGCGGGACCTCAAGTACGAGGAGTACGCCGGCCGGGAGGGCGATGTCGTCACCGGCATCATCCAGCAGAGCGACAACCGCTACACCCTCCTCGACCTGGGCAAGGTCGAGGCCCTGTTGCCCCAGGCCGAACAGGTGCCTTACGAGCGCTACGAGCACGGGGCCCGCCTCAAGGCCTACATCGTCGAGGTGCGCAAGACCACCAAGGGTCCCCAGATCGTCGTCAGCCGCACCCACCCGGGCCTCATCAAGCAGCTCTTCGAGCTGGAGGTGCCCGAGATCGCCAGTGGGGTCGTCGAGATCAAGGCGGCTGCACGCGAGCCCGGGCACCGCACCAAGATCGCGGTGTGGTCCAACGACTCCAACGTGGACCCTGTCGGCGCCTGTGTCGGCGCCCGGGGAGCACGGGTGCGCATGGTCACCAACGAGCTTCGGGGGGAGAAGGTGGACATCGTTCCCTTCTCCGACGAACCGCGCGAGTTCGTCATGCGGGCCCTGCAGCCGGCCAAGGTCAAGGAGGTCCACCTCGACGATCTCACCGGCACCGCGACCGTGGTCGTCCACGACTTCCAACTCTCCCTGGCCATCGGCAAGGAGGGCCAGAACGCCCGCCTGGCCGCCCGCCTCACCGGTTGGCGGATCGACATCAAGAGCGAGACCCAGATCGCTGAGGAGGAGGCCTACGCCAACCAGGAGTGGGCCGAGGGCGAATGGGTGGAGAATGCCGCCGGGGAGATGGTCTGGCAGCCCGCCGAGGGCGGTGAGACCGTCTCAGCCGAGGCGTGGTCGGCCGGCGAGGACGACCAGCCCCCGTCCGACGGCTCTGACCCGGGCGCCGTCCTGCCTCCCGGAGAGGGTGCGGCGCCGGCTTCAGGGGAAGGCGGGGAAGCCCCGGCCGGTGCCGAGCCGGCGGTCGCCGAGCCGGCGGTCGCCGAACCTGCCGGTGCAGTCGATGCACCGCCACCTCCGGGCGGGGGAGAGCGGTAACGGTCACCAGGCCGCCGGTCCGCACCTGCGTCGGCTGTCGGACCACCAGCGAGGTCGGCCATCTCGTCCGCGTCAACCGGACGGCCGGCGGTAGGCTGGCGGTTGACCGCCATGGGACCGGAAGGGGAGCATGGCTGTGTCGTGCCGTCGACAGCTTTGCGGCTGGCGGCGGGGCGATCCGGGCGACCTGCCTGGCACTGGCGGAGCGACGCCAGGGCTTTCAACGTGCCTTTCGGGCGCCTGTGGCGGCTTCGTCGATCATGGCGCTTCGTGAGAGGCATGCAGAACGTGAGAAGATGGTGACGGACGTCGCCTCCGGTGCGACGTAGAAGAAGGGACTGACCGAACAACTTGCCCAAGAAGATCCGGGTTTACGAGCTGGCACGAGAGCTCGGCCTCACCAACAAGGAAGCGCTCGACCTCTGCATCGGCTTGGGAATCGGCGTGAAGAGTCACTCCTCGAGCATCGAGGACCAGCAAGCGGATCGCGTCCGCCGCAAGGCGGACCGTGAGGGTCTTCGGCGTGAGGTGCAGCCGGAGGAGGAAGAACCGGTCGCCAAGAAGGCCGGCAAGGCGAGAGCAGCCGCTGACAAGGCAGAGCCGGCGACCGCCGAGGCAGGCCCACTCGGCCGCCCCGACTCCCCCAGACTGGTGAGCAGCAGGCCGACGCCAGCTGAAGGTGCCGCCCTGGATGCTCCGACACCCGCCGTTCCGGCGGCACCGGCACCGGCAGCTCCGGTTGCCCCTGCGGCCCAGGCGCCGCCTGCCGCCCAGG
>JALYVP010000059.1 GCA_030853185.1 Actinomycetota bacterium
GTCGTGTTCTGCTGTGAGGTCGTCGGTCGCTTGGCATGGTCGGCCTGGGTGGAGTGTGCATCCTGGGCAGGCGCAGCGTGGTGAGGCGGCGACGATGGCGGCAGCCTGGGTTTGGTCGGCTCGGCGTGTCCGTCGGCGGCTGGCTTGGCAGGGCGGGCAGCGGCTGGCTTGGCTGGCTGGCTGGCCGCAGTCGAGGCAGAGCCTGGTTGGCATCAGGTCAGGTTCCTGCAACTTACCGTTTCAATTGGTAGCAGGTCTTGGGTGTCTGTGTCGATGATGGTGTCACCTGCGGGTGCGTTGTTGGTTGCAGGTTCGCCGTCACCAACGGTCCAGTCGCGGTGGTTGCGGTGGCGGAACCACCAGCATCGTTGGCATCGTCCGGCTTTGGCTCGGGGTCGGTCGGGCCAGATGGCGGGGTCGCCACAGTTGACACATGAGGGGGCTTGTTCGGCTCGTCCGGCTTGGCGGGCTTTGGTGATGATGATGCGGCGTAGGTCGGCTTGGATGACGAGGTCGAGGGCGCGGCGGATGAGGGCGTCGGCTTCAACAGCGGAGCGGTAGACGTCGTCGGTGTCGATGCGCTCGTAGAGGGCTGCGGCTTCGACGCTGGTGGTGGTTTCTCCCCCGCTGGCGCCGGTGCTGTCGGATCCGCTGGCCCGGGTTGTCCATCCGTCGTGGCCGGCAGGGTCGGGGTTGTTGACGATGGTGCCGATGGCGGCGAGCACGTCGGGGTTGAGGTGGGCGAGGATCTTGATGAGTTGGGCGTGGGTTTGGTGGAGGTCTCGGCTCGCGTTCATTGGGCCACCGCCCTGGTCTCGTAGCGGCCGAGTGGGTGGCCCTCGACGGCCAGGCGCTGCAGCTGGGCGGCCTGGAGGACCATCTCCAACATCTCGGCGATCGGGAAGTCCTCCAACCCCTGGCTGCCGTTGCAGTGGCGTTGGGGGCGTTGCCCGGTCTGGTCCAGGACCACGACAGGCCGATAACGCTGCTTGAGGATCGGGCCGACCGGCGGGCGGTTCCGGCCCGGCCTGTCGTAGCTGTCCAACGGGTCGCCTCCGTAAGTGCTCATGGTTGGTCTTTCTGGCGGATGGCGTCGAGGCGCGGGTCGAGCTGCGGATCGACCCGCCGCCGGCTCCGGGCGGAACCTTGGCTTCACGGTTGACCCTTTCGGATAGCTTCCCGTTCAGCTGCAAGCCGAGCGGTGGCGTCAGCGAGCGTCTGACGGAGCCGCACCACAGGGTGGTGCTCGGCAGCGATGTCCGGGTCGTAGTCCGGCTGGTCGCCGTAGTCGTCGGCGTCGTCAGTCATGCGCCGACTCCGGTGCCTTGACAGGCGCCACAGGTGATGGCCACGCTGTCGTCGTCGAAGATCCGACGGTTGCCGTCGCAGGTTGGGCAGGGGTGTTGTTGCCGCCGGTTGTTGTCGTCGTAGCGGGCATAGTTGGCGTCGGCTTGACGGTCGGCGAGTTGCGTTGCGACGTTTGGTTTGTGGGGCGGTTCGAGCCAATCGGCGAGCTGTTCGGCGGTCTCGAACGCAGCGAGGTCGGCGGTTCCGATCCGTTCGTCGAGGTCTCGGCGGAGCCCAGATTCGGCGGAGCGAAGCCATCCGCCGGGGTTGCTGACCTGGCCTTTCGCTGCCGCCAGGTGGCGTTGAGCGATGGTGGCCACGGCGGCGTCGACGATGCTGACCTGCGGGTTTGTGCCGTTCAGGCTCGGATTCGGAGCAGCAGCGGCAGGACCCTCGGCTCGCGGGTCGCGACTACCGGAAAGACTTGCTGCTGTTGCTTTTGTATCTGCCTCTGTCTCTGGGGGTGTTCCCGGGAACGTTCCTAACTCTACGTTCGGGTGTTCCCGGGAACGGTCTATGACGGACGAGGGAACGTTCCTACGATGGCGTCGGGTCCTCTCCGTCGTCTTGTCAGACTCGAACTGGCGGGCATCCCAGTTGGTGACGTGCCAGGCGTCCAGCTCCGTGTCCCAGTCGAGCATTCGGGACGTCGCAAACAGCGGCAAGGCCAGCTCAACCTCCTTGACAGCGAGGGCGGCAACGTCAGCAATGTCAGTAGCGTCCATGGGCTGCCCCTCAGCTATGAGAAGAACGCCGCCGGTGGGCGACTGGCGCGCAGCGGCGAGCACGCAGACCCACAGCCACCGCTGCGCCGGCGTGACGCGGCGAAGCTTCCGATCTGAGGTCGCCTCGACGTAGAGCCGGAACCACGGTCGCTGGGGGCGCGGCATTAGACGCCGACCCCCTTTTTGCTGTTGCAGCTCTGACAGAGCAACTGGAGGTTGTCGAGCGTTGTCTGGCCACCCCGAGAGACGGGAATGATGTGGTCCCCGGTGAGGTGGTCGGTTGCTCCGCAACGCAAGCAGACGTGTTCGTCGCGCTGAAGTAGGGCTGCCCTGAGAGCGGGAGTGATGCGAGCGTTCCATGGTCGCTTGAGTGGCCGGGCCTTGAACTGAACCTCCTCAAGATGGATCTGCCAGCCGCCTTCGACCGATGACCATCGGTGTTCGGTGACGAGAACGGCGGCCAGTCGGCGCCAGTGCTTTTCTCGGTGTGCGACCGCGAGCGTTTCGACGGTCTCGGTGCTGATGAACCCGTCGCTGTCGTCGGCGGCGACCTGACAGATTCCCGCCTCGTCGAGCCCTCGTGCGGCGAATCCTGCGCGGCGGAGTTTCTTGTTCATGGCCCGATCGGGGGTGAATCGAACCCAGGGTGTGACCATCTCAGGCCCCCTCGTGGTTGGCCGAGCAGCTCTCGCAGATGACGTAGCAGCAGGTGTCGCAGAACAGGCGGCCGCGGGTTTGGCCGCAGTCGCCGCACCACGGCCGGGTGGTGACGACCGGGTGCGGCGGTGCGCTCGTTGCGGGCATCTCAGTTCTCCTTGCGGCGGTAAGGGTTGGGGGCGAACCGTCTGAGCCACGCTCGTTCGGCCGGTGTGGTGCCACCCCAAATGCCCTGTATTTCGTCGTTGTCGAGGGCGTGGGCGAGGCATTCGGTTTCCACGGGGCAGCGATCGCAAACGGCTAGAGCGACAGCTATCGAAGGGTTGTTGCGACGTCCTCGGTCTGGACGGTAAAGCTCGGCGGCGACGGGAAAGAACAGGGGGGTTGCTCCGATACACGCGGCGTGATCCGTCCATGCGGTCATGGGGCGGCCTCGGCCAAGGTGTCGAGGGCGTCGAACAGTGACGGGGTGTTGACCTTGCGTTCGGCCGCTTGGGCATAGCGGACGGCGTCGAGGAAGTATCCGCCGTTCAACTCGACCGCACGGCCTCGCCGGCCGGCGAGCAGGGCCTGGCGGACCACAGTGCCAATGCCCCCGAAGGGGTCGTAAACGAGGTCGCCGGGATTCGAGAACCGTTCGATGAGCCGGTCGACCAACGTGAACGCCATCGGGCAGACGTGGAGGTCTAGGCGTCGACGGGACTGCTCGGTGTTGAGGGTCCGCATCCGCACGATCTCGGCTTCGGTCCACACCGCTTCCTCTATCGAGGCGGGAGCCAAGAGCATGAACGTGGCGGGGAGCTGGCCCTTGGCGTCGATGTGCTCACCGATTTTGACGTGGGCTTCGTAGTCGTAGACGTTCTCTGCCGTCCACGCCTCGAACAGCTTGGCCCGGCGCCCGGAGGTGAGATGGTCCATGTCGGCGGGGGCGAGGAGCCGGTTGCCGTCCGAGCGCCAGTAGGCGTGGGCGTCGGTCTGCCACCGGGCCCGCGAGTAGTCCGCCTTGTCGTGAGTGACCGGCGTGTCCGCGTAGCCGCGGGTGCGGTCCGATTGCGGCGCCCGGAACAGCAGGATGTACTCGGGGGTGCCGCAGCCCATCTTGGTGCTGTCTTTGCACATCTCCGACCAGCCAAGCCGGTAGCTCTGAGCGTTCTCCCGCACGACGTCGGTGGTGACGGTGATCTGGCCGAGGAAGTCAAAACCGTGGCGCATTGTGTGCAGGATCGCTTCGGCGTGGAACGGATAGACGGTGGAGTAGCCGGCGCCGGTGGCGCCACCGAACACGATGCGGTCCTTGACGTGACACGCGTAGATCCGGCCGGGTGCGAGGATGCGGAGCAGGTGAGCGGTGAGGTGGTCCATCTGTGCCCAGAACTGCTCGGGGGTGTCGTTGTGGCCGAAGTCCTCGACCGCCGCCGAATATTCGTATAGCGCGCCGAATGGGATCGAGGTCGCTATCAGATCAACAGAGTGGTCGGTGATGAGCTCGGCCTCAGCGACCGTGTCGTTGCAGGCGAGAAGCCAGCCTTCCCCGGATGCCTCGACCCGCTCGACACCGATCGACCGGGCCAGGGCGTCGGTCAGGGCGGCGGCGGACAAGCCGTGCTCGGCGATGACGTCGGCCATGCGTGCCTCCGTTTCGTCGTGCAGGTCCCACTTGCGGCGGAGCACGTCAACCACGGACCGCTCCGCTTCCGCGTGGATGAAATGAACTTCGCAGGGGCGCGTCTGGCCATACCGGCGAATCCGGTGAAGGGCCTGGAATGTGTCGCTGAACTTGAAGCTGACCCCAAGAAAGACGGCCGTGCAGCATTGCTGGAGGTTGACACCTTCACCGAATTGCACTGGCTTGAGTATCAGCGCATAGGTACGCCGTTCCCTCCATTGCTCAAGGCGCTGCTCGCACTCTTCGGTGCTTAGGCTGCCGTAGAGGGAGGAGTAGGACAGTCCTCGATCTTTGAGGGCCTGCTCGACGGCTCGCTGCTCAACATTGAGCTCGACCCAGATGATGATTTGGTCAGGTACCCGATCGCCGCTGTCAGCACCTCCGGGCATTCCTGGAGCAGCCCAATCCAGGCTCTGTGATACTCCTGTTCGGCAGGCGTGCTCATCTACCAATCTTACTAATACCGCCACGCGTTCGGCCAGGGTGAGCCGTTTCGTGGCAGCGGCGTCGACCACCCCAAGGGATGAGTCGGCGACGAGGCGGCCTTGGCCGTCTCGGTCTGGGCTGGCATAAACACCAGGCGGGGTGGCCACTTCGTGCCAGGTGATGGCCAGGTCGGGAAGCTGGTAGGCGTCACATTCGCACGTCACGGCAGGTGTCCTTGCAGTCGTCGCAGAGTTGGGCGGGGTTGGTCAGAAAGCACGCCCAACTCGCCACCCAGTGCCAGAACTCGTCCGCCATGTTGTCGAGCAGGGTGAGGTTGTTGGCCTTGGTCGAGTCCCGTTTTGTGAAGCGGGTCATGGCCTGCCCTCGGTCCATGATCCCGAGGAAGTGGGCGTACTCGAATAGCTCGCGGTATTCGTTCGGGCTCGGGGTGGCGGTCGCTACGAAGCGGAACCGGCAGTGGGCGAAGGCGGTCGAAAACGTCTGAGAGGTGACTGTGCCGAAGTTCCTCAGGCACGCGCCCTCGTCAAGGGTGACGGTGTTAAACAAGGAGGTGTCGAGGTTGCCGCCGCGCACCGATTCGTAGTTGGTGAGGTACAGGCCGTCGCTTCCCACCTGCTCAGTGCGACGGACGAAGGCGGGAGGGTCGATGCCGAGGAGCTCGGCATCGTGGCGGAACTCTTGGCGGACTCCGAGGGGGCAGACGATGAGACCACGGCCGCCGCGCTGGGCGACGATGAGGCGGACTACCTCCAGTTGGATGATCGTCTTGCCGAGTCCGAAGCTGGCGAAGATGCCCCGCCGCCCGCCGAGGATGGCCCATCGGACGAGTGCCGCTTGGTGCGGCTTGAGGATCGGGGACAGTTCGGCGGGGTCGACGGGGAAACCGTCTTGGCGGTCGAAGCGAACCTTGGCTCGGACCAGCTCGTCGTAGGTGGCGCTCATAGGTCACCTCGGGCGGCCCAGTCGTAGACGGCCGGCGGCCGGGCCCGGTGCCATTCGCCGAGCCCCAATCCGAGGGTGGCGGCGACGGTGGCCAGCCCGGCCCCGCCGTCCGGCGCGGGCAGGACGAGCCAGCAGTATGCGGCGGCGGTGAGCGTGACGGCGACAAGACGACGGACGACGAGGGTCATCGGAGCACCTCTGCGATCTGGTCCCAGTCTTTCGGGCGCCACTCGAAGGTTTCGACGCCGGGGCAGGCACCGAAGTCGGCGAGCCATTCGATCTGCTCGGGACGGAGCCGCCCTTTGGCCGCTTTCAGCTCGGCGACGACGATCCGGGGCGGGCGGACCAGCACAAGGTCGGGCCAGCCGGCACCGTCACCTTGGACGGGGGTCCGCCATCCGTGCTTGGTGAGCGCCGGCCGGAAGTGCGCGGACCGCCACCGGAAGATGCGGGCAAGGTCGAGGATTTGGGCGCAGAACTCGGCCTCGGAGATGGCTGGCGTGGTGTCGAGACGGGCGGTCATGCGCACGCCTCCCATCGGAGCTTGTCGATGTGGGGGCGCCGGTCGATCCGTCTACGGGCCGGGGTGTCCCAGGGGCAGCCGTCCGTGGCGACCCGGAGCACTTCGGCTGTCCAGCCGTCTTGGAGGCCACGGGCTACGGGCCGTCCGATGATGACGACGCCGCGCACGGCCCCGTCATCATCGGCGACGCCTTGGGTGAAAAGGTGGCCGACCACCGGGTCTGAGTGGCGGTGCCATTCCGCGACGATCCAGCCGGCACCGTCGCACTGGGCGCACCGGGCGGGGATGACGTAGGGGTCGCTCATCGGGCCACCTCTGGCGGTGTCCATCCGGCGTCAAGCAGGGCGTTCGTCAGTTCGTCGGTGATGTCGTGTTTCTGCATGGCTTCGATGAGCTGCTCGCAGGTCGTGGACCATCTCGGCGTTCTGTGCTTCCAGTCCGTGATGGCATACCAGCGGCCCGTGAGCCCGCCTTGGCGGATGAGGATGGGGGTCTGGCGCCTGCACCGGTACTCGGTGCAGTGCAGCCGGTCGTAGCCGAGGTTGTTGGCCGAGTGGTTGCAGCCGTAGCACCATGTTGAGCCGTCACGGAGACGGACGTCGGCGGTGGTCCCGCAGGACTCGCAAGTGGGGGTGGCGGTCATAGTCCGATCCGACCTTTGACCGTCAGGACGTGGGTGGCCCCGCTCTTGTAGGTTTGGACGCCGTCGAGGTGGCAGGGATCGGCGACGACCAGCACGTAGTCGCCGTCCTTCACCACGGCGCTGTCGCTCTGCCCAGTCTCCAAGTCCTCGACCGTGACGCGGACGCTCATCGGTCCACCGTCGTATCGGCCCATTACGCTCGGTCCTCCCGGATGGCCAGCAGATACTCGGCCTCGGCGTCGGTCATGGGTGCGGTCCGCACCAACTCTCGTGTCGAGCCGTAAGGAATCCAATGCTCCCAACGACCCTTAGACTCCTTCCACCCGTCGGCCAGTCGGCGGCACACGGCCTTGGCGGTCTCCCTCTCGGCGTCAGCGGCCCGGGCGTACGCCAGCAGAGACTCGATGTCGTCGGCAAACGTCTCGCAGGTTGTCGTAAAAACGCTTGCTGCCAAGGATTTATCCGCCTTGGACGGCCTCAACAAGTCGACACGGGCCTCGATGGCGTCAAGGTTGATCCGGTCGGTCGGCTCGAACAACTCTTGGTCAGGATCGGGGACGCAGGGATATCGAGAGTCGCAGGCGGCGCAGTGGCGATGCCGTATTCGATGTCCGAACTGAACGCTCGGCAGCATCCACGTTGGCTTATGATCCTCCCCGATCCGATTGGCTTCTCGGGCCGGGCCAGTTGTCGGGTAGTGCGGGCAAGACCTCACGATCGAGGACGCCGCAGCGCGCAGCAGGAGCGCAGACGCGTGCGGGTAAGCGGCCCGGTGCCAGTTGGTCCATGCGTGCAACGGATGCTCGTTGCATCCCCAGCCGTGAAGGTCGGGCAGGGCATCGAAAACGGCCAGAAACTCGGGCCATGACCGGTAGGCGCCGTCGATCTGAGGTGCGGCGCAGAACACGTTTTCGAGCGGGCCGACGATGACGACGGTCGGCCCGTGCCCGGCGAGGCGTTTGCCGATGGCGATGCCCAACTCGACATGACGTCCACCGCGGCTGTTCTCCGTCCGAGGCTTCTCCGTGAACGCCACGAGAAGGTCGGCGGCACTGAGGTCGTCGATGTCATCTTGGGCGAACAGGCGAGCCTGGTCCGAGGGGATCGGCCCGTCAGCCTCGACAGACCGGGCGTTCTCGACGCCATGGACCTGATGCTCGCCAAGCAGCCACCGGGCGGGAACGTCGTGACCTCGCGCTTCGAGTTCAGCCTTGTAGGCACACAGTTCCTCTCGGCGGGTGTAGCGGCCCGCCAGGTAGACCGTGAGTCCCTTCTGCTCGATCGGTGGCCCGCCGAAGGTCGTGATTGAGCGGCTCACAGCTTTCCCTCGCCGCCGGGCCGGGTGTGGCGGTCGGGCCTCGATGGCATCAAGGTCGATGGGCTCGGAACGGTCTGTCATGGACACTCGCAGTTCTTGACGTTGTCAGCGAGGCGGCCTTCGATGCCCGTAGTGTCGAGTGCCGCGTAGGCCGCCTCCTGGACCATGCCGGCGTGCTCGCAGTCCTCGTCGTGGAACTGCCAGGTCACCCTCGCGTCGGCACATGCCTTCACCGCGTAGGTCAGACGCCGTTGCAGCGCACAGTCGGCGGCGGCGGCTTTCTCCCAGCCATCACGGTCGGCGCTGGCTCGGGCCAACGCTCCCACCAGGCTTGTGATGGCCGCATTGGTGGACTCGACGAGGCGATCCACGTAGGCGTCCTTGTCGATGTTCGGCCACCCGCAGGCTTCGAGGACGGCGAGGATGGCGACGGCTGTCGATGATCGGACAGGGATGCTGCCACCGTCGAATGCGGCACGCAGCACATCACGGACGGCCGCTACCGCGGGCTCGGGGTAGAACCAGTCGCCCATCCACGAAGCCCATGCGACGGCGCGACGCTTGCCTCCATCAACAGCGTGGACTTCATCGAACTCGCTCATGGTTGCTCCCCCTCGTCGTCGTCCACGTCGTCCACGTCGTCGATGAGGTCGGCGAAGGCCGGGGCGAGAGCGGGTTGCGCGGGTCGGGGTTCCGGCCACGCCCACCGGGCCACGGCGGCGGCTTCGTCGGCCGAGCACGGCCGGATGGCGAAGATCGACTGGGCGCTGTAGTACTCGGCGACCGCCTCAGCCCCGGTGTGATCGGCACGAGTCGGGTGCTCGATGCGCAGCAGGGTGGTACCGCCCATCTGGGCGTCGGAGATCATCCCGGCCCGGGTGCGGCGGCCCATGATCTCCACTACGGCATAAAGGTGGTGCTCGATGGCGCTCACAGTGCCCCCTCGTCGTGTTCGTGGCGGGCGGCGGTCCGCCGGCCGGAATCGTCGACCAGCCATCTCATGATCCCTCCATGACTGCACGGAAAATGGCGGCAGCCCACTTGGCGTCACCCAAAGCGGTGTGCCGGTCGTAGTCGTCAGGGTTGACGCCGACCGCTCGGGACAGGGCAGTGGAGTTCCACGGCGGAGCGCCGGTGACCTCGGTCAAGCTGTCACGGTCGGCCACGGCGATCCGGGTCGGCTGCCCGGCGATCCAGCCTGCCGCTATGGCCTCCACATCGACGATGTGATAATGCCAGCCGACCTTGACACCTTGCGCCCAGAACATGCGCCGGAGCCGTTCCTCGTCGAAGCTGACGACGGCCCCGGCGAGATGGCATCCGCGGGTGGCGTCCTCAAACTCGAAGCAGAACTCCACCGGGTCGACGGCTTCTATCGGCCGGTATCGCTCATCGAAGCGGCCGATCTCCAGGGCCTTCGGGTGGGCCAGTTCGATCTGTCGGGGGGTGACGGTGAGGAACCAGTGGAACTCGACGCCGTCAGGGTCGACGAGCCCGACGTCCCATATCGGGTGGTGGTCGGCGTCGAGGCCAAGAGTCTCGGTGTCCACGAAGCAGACGGGGGCGGTCACAGGTCGCCTCCGGTGCTGGTCGCATCGGCGGTCGGGTCGGCCCACGGCTCATCCCGCTCGATGTCCCAACGGACCGGCATGACCAACCCGGACACCTCCGGCTCACCGCCGAAAGCGACGCCGATCGGCTTGTTCTGCCCGCCGAACCAGTGCCGAATGACCGTTGTCTCGTCGTGCGGTTTCGCCGCCTTCGCCAGACGCCCGGCGATCCACTGCGACAACCCGATCGACGACGTCTTGACCGTCTTGCGTCGAGCGAGCAGCGGCCGCCAGTTCGGATAGGTCCCCTCGTAAACCTGGAGCTGCACCCGCTCGTTGTCCGGGTACTCCATGGTCAAAGCGAGCGCCTCGAAGCCTTCCAGCTGCAACTCATCGTCAGGGGTCTCCGCTGCCTGCCACGGCACGTTGAGGCTGACCACCACGTCGAGGTTCTTCGGGCCGTCCTCGGGCTTGGTTAGGGCGAGGACGTAGGCGAGCAGCCCGGCGCCCCGCCCGTGGCCGTCGATGGCGACAGCGGTGGCGTAGGGCACCTCGTCAAGGCCCGGCTCGGCGTCGTACTCGTAGTGCTGCTCGGCCACCCAGGCGGTGAGGAGCATGTAGTTGTCGAGGGAGGTGAGGCGCAGACCGTGGGTGTGCTGCTCGACGCACACGGTCCGCCACAGGGCCGGGCGGTCCTCTCGGTCCTTGGTGGCGGCCGCCTGTGCGACAGAGAGCCAGCCGCGGGCGAGGGTTGCGGCATCGACGGTGATACCCATCAGAACGGACTCGACGGGTCTAGCTCGGACGCCTTGACCTTGATGGCTTCCTTGACCTTGTTGAACTCGTCGGCGTCGGAGATCTCCGCTGCCGGTTTGCCCACGGTCAGGGCACACAGATCGTCGAGGGCGGCGACCTCAAGCCCGGCGCCCATCGCCATTGTTGACAGGATCCGGCCGTACCCGCCCGACGATTCCCCCGGATGCTCGGTGGCCTGGTCCTGTGGCGACGCCTGCTGGCCACGGTTGGGCGGCGGACGGCGCCGCGTCGTCGTCCCCGACGACTTCGGGGCATCGGTGGCCGTGGCGGTCACCGCTTGCGGTCGGGCCTGCTGTGGCGCCAGGGCCGGAGCGTCCACTTGGTCCATCTCGTCGCCGGTGTAGAGCCCGCTCGTCTCCTGCGGGAACGCCTTGCGCAGAGCCAAGGCTTCGGCGCACTTGGCGATCATCACTTCGGCCATCTTCGGCCAAAGGCCCTGGCCGGCGTCGTAGGCGCCGAAGCGGGCCACAGCCCACAGCGGCTCAGTGAAGTCTCGGCGCAACACGGCCACCTTTGCTGCCGACGGTGGGGTCTGGTGAAGCCACACGTCCTGCCACTGGCCGTCGGGGCCGCACCAGAACGGGCCGAGCTGGCCAGCGTAGACACCGGTCCGGTGAGCGATGAGACGCAGGCCGTCGATCGAGACCTGGATCGTCATGACCTTGCGCTTCTCCCGGGTGTCGTAGCGCATGACGGCGTAGATCTGACGGGCAAACGGGTCGAGCCCGCTCCGGTTTGCTTGGGCGACGAACAGGGCCAGCTCGTCGTCACTGGTGTCCTTGGCGATGGTGCGCTTGATGAGCGCCACCTGGTCGCCGCTGAGGCCCTGATCGGCGCGGCCCATGGTGCCGTTGGTGTGCTGGACTGCTTCGGTGCTGGTCATGCGGCCACGCTTTCGTCGTTGGTCATCAGGTCGGTGATCTTCTCCAGCGGGTGCTCGCGTGCCCACTTGGCCATCGTCTTGTTCCATGCCCACACGTCCCGGAGGCGCAGGAAGGTCCCGAACGTGTCGCCGCCGGTGGGCAGGTCGACAACCTGGTAGCCGCCGTCGGCGCCAAGCAGGATCACCCCGGCGTGGGCCACGGCGGGCATCGGTTCGTCGATCGTCTCGGTGCCGTCGACCCAACGGGTCAGATGCCGTGCCTGCCGGTAGGAGGACAGCTGCAAGGATTGGGAGGACGGGTAGAAACCGCCTGACTTCCAGTCGATCAACCATTTGCAGCGGGGACCGTCAGGGCAGGTTGGGCAGTTGAGGACACAGATCCCGTCGAACTGGCCGCGGTAGGCGTGCGATCTCGGCTCGTCGTAGAGCACGGTCCGCTCGAGGTGGACCCATTCGGGGTCGGCCGCGTGGTAGAAGGCTTCGACGGCGTCCATGTACGGTTCACAGGTGGCGTCCACGTCGACCTCGACGCCTTCGGCCCAGCTTTGGGCGAGGTGGTGAACGTGGGTGCCGAGGTTGGCTTTCGCTGTCCACTGGCGGTCGAACTCGGAGCGCAGATACCGGCAGGCGGGGCAGAACCCGGTCTTGTCATGGGTGCAGTCGTCGGTCCCGAGCCCCGTCCAGTCGTCGGGGTGGTGGACGGCGGTGACCGCGGCGATGCCGGCGGCGGACCATCCGAAGCTGCGGGACTTGCCGTCGTCGACCAGGTTGGCGACTGTCGATGACGAGGGCATGTCCCGCTTGCCGGCGTAGGGCCGGTGGGCCAGCTCGACGGCGCAGTAGGGGCAGGTGTAGGGCCTGCTCGTCATCGCAGGATGCTCCTGTCTTGGTGGCTGCAGCAGCACGGGCCGTGGTCGCCGGTCAGGTCGTGCAGCCGCTCGGCGCAGGTGTCGTGGTCAGAGACGCCGCAGTCGGGGCACTCCCCTATCTCGGCGTCGTAGATGGCGTCAGGGTCGGCGTCGTCGAGGGCGGCCTGGTTGACCTGGGGGAGCCGGTCGAGGTGGGCTCGTGCGTCGCGGGCGGTCTCGGAGAGGAGGTGCACGAAGCATCTGCCTTCGGGGTCGGCGGCGAGGCGGTCGGCGTGACCGATGAGGGCGGCCACGTCGACCTCGGCGGCCAGCAGGGCACTCCGGGCGGCCGTCATGGCGCCACCTCCCCGTCTGCCATGAGGTCGAGCGCGGCGACCACGGTGGCGTGCACGTCGGCCCACCAGGCGGCGAGAGCCGCTGGCGAAGCGGCGGTGACGGTGTAGCACTCAGCGCCGACAGGCCAGTTGGAGAAGGCGATGCAGGCGAGCGACCGGCCGTCGTAGTGGCTGTGGTGGCAGTTGACGGTGATGCCGTCTCGCTCGATGCCGTGTTGCAGGTTGGCGCTCATGGCGCGTCCCCCGCTGCCGCCTCAAGCTCAGCCAAGCGGGCCGATGAGACCAGTTCGCCGACGGTGGGGATATTGGCCAGGAACTGCTGGGCGTCCTCCGATTCGAGGGCTCCGATGGCGAGCGTGCGGAGCAGGTCGGCCTCGTCGCGGTCCAATCGGAGCTTGGCCGCCTTGACCTGAGCGCCGATCTGCTGATCGGCTCGGCTCCGCATCTCTCTCGCCTGGCCATCTGTCGGCTTTTGGGAGACAGCGATCTCGTCGGGCAGGTCACGGACCCAAATCCGCTCTGTGCGACCCTTCGTCTGATAGCCCTGCTCGTAGAGGATGTCGTTGACCCGGCGGTTTGCCTCCCGCATCGCCTCGCGGACGAGGTCGAGAGTGTTTTCCCACTTCCGGTCCGACTCGGAAAAGTGCTCCGCGACCCTCTCGGATGCCTCCACGTTCAGTTCGGCTTGCCGCTGCTCCACCTCATGGCGGAGCACCTTGAACTGGCCGCGGACGATGGACTTCAACTCGGTGCGCTCCCCCCTGTTCATGACGCCTCTCCGCCCCATGCTCGGGCGATGTCGGCGGCGGTGACCACCGTCTCCCCGACATGGACGGCGAGGGGTGAGAGTGCCGGCACGCCCGCCGGGGGGCTTGGCGTGCCGGCAACTGCCCGACGCTCAACCGGGACCTGATCCGGGAGCACGGGCAGATCAGGGTCGGGGTGAACGGTGGCCCACCGGGCGTCAGCAGCAACCTGGCACCACGACGTGTGGAGGTCCCACCCGGTGCGGACCGGGGCACCGCAACACGGGTGGACCGGGCCGGGGAGGGCGGTATCGGCCGGGGGGCTGGCCTGGGTGGTGCGGCTCCCGGTCACCCGGGCCACAGCGACGATGCAGTCCGGGCAGGAGACCGGCCGGTCGGTGCGGGCCAGCACACGGCGGACGAACAGGCGAGGGTTCGGCAAACCGCACGCCGTGAATCGGGGGCCGGCGGTGTCGGCCGCGTGGATCATGGTCACCGTCGGCCAGTGCCGGGACACGAGGTTGTGGACGAGGGTCACTCGCCCACCACGCCGGCTGCCTTGACGTCAAAGCCCGCCGGGAACTGCGTCAACGGCGAGTAGCAGGCGTCCCGGAGGTCGGCGTCCCGGAGGTCGACGTCCCGGAGGTAGGCGTCCCGGAGGTCGGCGCCCCGGAGGTCGGCGCCCCGGAGGTCGGCGCCCCCGAGGTAGGCGTCCCGGAGGTCGGCGTCCCCGAGGTCGGCGTCCCCGAGGTAGGCGCCCCGGAGGTCGGCGCCCCGGAGGTAGGCGCCCCCGAGGTCGGCGCCCCCGAGGTCGGCGCCCCCGAGGTCGGCGTCCCCGAGGTAGGCGCCCCGGAGGTCGGCGCCCCCGAGGTCGGCGCCCCGGAGGTCGGCGTCCCGGAGGTAGGCGTCCCGGAGGTCGGCGCCCCGGAGGTAGGGCCTCTGTTTGTCGATCTTCCACGCTGCGATGACTTCGAGCGCCTTGAGGGTCTGGCCGTAGCTGCTCGGTCCCCGGTCCTCATCGCCCTCAGGTTTCGGGGTTTGACTGAGCGCCCATGCGATCACTTCGGCGGGCACCCACCAGGTGTCAATGGCGCCGTTTTCGCCGGCCCGGATGAGAGTGGCCCTCTGGGCGGTGGTGGCCGAGGTGTTGGCGGTGATGAGGTTGC
>JALYVP010000301.1 GCA_030853185.1 Actinomycetota bacterium
CCCCGGCGGCTTACCCGGCCTCGCAGGTTCCTGCGGCGCAGGCTCCTGGCTCGCCGACCCCTGCACCGCCGCCCGCTGTCTCGCCGGCCGCGGCATCGCCGACGGCGGCCTCCCGACCGGCCGAGAACGACACCGATCGGGCCGAGACGGCTCCGGACCGCGAGACCCAGGAACGGTGGGCCCGGTTGGCAGCGGCCGATGTGGGCGACGCCGGCGGTTCGCCGCGGCGGCGCCGGTCCCGGGTGTTCCGTGACACCGACCGACCCCGTCGACCGTTGCGGTCCACCCAAGAGGCCAACGCTGTCGCCGCCCGGCGCAAGGAGCAGATCACCGGCACCAGCCCGGACGCGTCCGCGCCCGAGCCGGCGGACCCAGCGGCCGCGGCATCGGCATCGGCGACGGCCGGTGACGCGCCGAGCGATTCGACGCCGACGATAAGGGTGCCCCGGTCGGCGGCAGCCACCGAGGGCCACGAGGTCAGCGGCACGCCGCCCGGCGATGAGGGGCGGCACCTTCCGGCGGGGACGTCCGAGGAATGGTCGGGGTCGGCTCCTGGCACCAGCCCGGCCACCACCGGAGCTGCCGGCTCCATCCCGGCCGGTGCCACCAACGGCTCGGCCGCGACCCAGCCGGCGGGCTCGGGTAACGGGACGACGCCAGCCGGGGCCGACGACGAGCGCGAGGCCGCCGGCGATGACGAGACCCATCGCCGTGGTCTGCGACGCCGCGGGCGCAGCAAGCGCAAGAGCGGCGAGGGCTGAACCCGAGTCCGGCGTGCTCGAAGACCTGGCCGCGGAGCTTCGAGTCGTCGGCCGAGGAGCCGGTCTCGACGCCATCGGCTTCGCTGGGGCCCAACCGTTCGAGGACACACGGGAGGTGCTGGAGCGCCGCCGCCAGGAGGGTCTGGCCGCGACCATGCAGTTCACCTACCGAAACCCGGCACGGTCCACCGACCCCTCCCGTTCCCTGCCCTCGGCAGCCTCGCTCGTCGTAGGTGCCCGCCGTTACCTGCGCCAACCGGCCCCGCACAGCACGGGCTCGGCCCTGAGGGACGCGGAGATGGCTGGTTCCGGTGAGGGCCGGGCACTCCCCGGCGGGGCCGAGGACCAAGGCGGGGTGGCGGCCCGGGTTGCCCGGTACTCATGGGTCGACCACTATGCGCCGCTGCGCGCCGCCTTGGGGGCGATCGCCGATCGTCTCAACGCCGATGGGTGGTCCACCCGGATCCTCGTCGACGACAACGCCCTGGTCGACCGGGCCGCCGCCCACCGGGCGGGACTGGGCTGGTTCGGGCGAAACACCAACCTGCTGCTCCCTGGGGCGGGGTCGTGGTTCGTCCTGGGCTCGGTGGTCACCGATGCCCCCCTCCCGCCCGGCCAGCCCGTAGCCGACGGGTGCGGTCCCTGCCGGCGCTGCATCCCGGCGTGCCCCACGGGGGCGTTGAGCGGCGACGGTGCCCTCGACGCCCGTCGCTGCCTGGCCTGGCTCGTCCAGGCTCCGGGCGTGTTCCCCCTCGAGCATCGCCAGGCCCTCGGGGACCGGATCTACGGCTGTGACGCATGCCAGGAGGTATGCCCCGCCAACCGCCGCGCCGCCCGGACTGACCCGCCGGCGGGGGCCGAGCCCGACGCCACGCCCGTTGTCGATGCCCTCGCCATGCTGGAGTCGTCCGATGAGGAGCTCCTCTCCCGCTGGGGTCGCTGGTACATCGCGGAGCGCGACCCCCGCTATCTGCGGCGCAACGCCCTCATCGTCATCGGCAACGCGGCCGACGCCGGACACCCCCGGGTGGTCAAGCTTCTCCGGGACGCCCTGAGCTCGGGCGATCCGCTGGTCCGGTCCCACGCCGTGTGGGCCGCGGCCCGGTTGGGCCGCTCCGAGATGGTGGCCGCCATGACGACCGACGCTGATCCTCTGGTCGCCGCCGAGGTGGCCGCCACGACGGCCGTCACCCCTCGATCTGACGGAGCGACGGGAAGCGTGCGATTCTGGCGGTCGAAGCCGCGTCTCCAGTGTTCGCCCGCCCCGTTAGCCTGAGCCTTCCTTGCGCCACCTCCTCGTCACCAATGACTTCCCCCCCAAGATCGGAGGGATCCAGTCCTACCTGTGGGAGCTTTGGCGACGGCTGCCACCCGAAGACGTCACCGTCTTGACCACGGGGCACCACGACACGGAGCGTTTCGATGCCGAGCAGCTCTTCCGGGTGGTGCGGACGCGCGAACCGGTCCTGCTTCCGAACCCCCACCTGATCCACCGGATCCGCTCGCTCGTGGCCGAGACCAGTTCGGAGGCTGTGGTGCTCGACCCGGCCCTGCCGATCGGGATGGTCGGCCCCGCTCTGGGCGTGCCCTACGCGGTGGTGCTCCACGGGGCCGAAGTGGCCGTACCCGGGCGTCTCCCGGCCAGCCGCCAGCTCCTGGGTCGGGTCGTCCGCAAGGCGTCCCTGCTCATTGCCGCCGGCAACTATCCGGAGGCGGAGGCGCGCCGAGCGGCCGGCAGTCGGGGACCCATGCCGCCCGTGGTCCAGGTGCCCCCCGGCGTGGACACCAAGCGGTTCGTGCCGCTGCCGGCCATCGACCGGGCCGCGTGGCGCACCCGCCTCGGTCTGCCCGCCGGTGGCCCGCTCGTCGTGTCGGTGAGCCGCCTGGTGCCCCGCAAGGGGATGGACACCCTCATCGACGCCGCCGCCGTGCTCTGTGGCGATCATCCCGACCTCACTGTGGCCATCGCCGGGGAAGGCCGCGACAGCGGTCGCCTGGAGCGGCGGATCCGCCACACCAACACCCCGGTCCAGCTCCTCGGCCGGGTGGCGAACGTCGACCTGCCCAACCTTTATGCCGCCGCCGACGTGTTCGTGTTGTGCTGCCGGTCCCGGTGGGGAGGGCTCGAGCAGGAAGGTTTCGGCATCGTGTTCCTCGAGGCCGCCGCCGCCGGCATCGCTTCCATCGCCGGCGACAGCGGTGGGGCAGCTGATGCCGTGGTCAACAACGAGACAGGCCTGGTGGTGGCCAACCCCGACGATCCCAACGCCTTGGCCGGCGAGCTTCGACGTCTGCTCGACAACCCGGTGCTGGCCAGCAAGCTGGGTCAGGCGGCTCGCCGGCGGGCCGAATCCGACTTCAGCTACGAGCATCTGGCTGCCCGCCTGGGGCAGGCTCTGGAGGGTCTGGCTACAGCGACAGGCCCCGCGCCTGACGACTACCGTTCCTCCGAAGGCGAGATCGGCTCGGCTTCGTGACGGTGCCGGCGATGGTCGCCGCGGTCGACAGGAGAGGCTGTGACGTGAGATGAAGGGGACCTGATCGTGGAGGAGCTGGTCACCGAACGGATGGTCATCGGAGGGACCCGCGCCCACTGTCTCGAGATCCTCACGTCCTTCGAGCATTACCCCGATTGGGCCGCCGACATCAAGGCGGTCGCCATCGACGAGCGTGACGACCAGGGCCGGGCAACCAAGGTGACGTTCCGGGCGGCGGCGTTCGGCCGCAGCACCGCCTACACCCTCCTGTACCACTACGACGACCTTCCCGATGAGCTGTCGTGGGTGCAGGTCGCCGGCGACCTGACCCGCCGTCTCGACGGTGCCTACCACCTGGTGCCCTCCGGTGGCGACGCCACCGAGATCACCTATCAGCTGACGGTCGACCTGAAGGTTCCCCTGCCCGGTTTCGTCAAGCGTCGGGCCGAGGGGCGGATCATGGGCACGGCCCTACGGGAGCTGAAGACCCGGGTGGAGGGCCCCGAAAACGTCGCCTGAGTCGACGAGATGACCCCCGCCAGCCAGGCGCCTGACAGCCGCCGACCGCTGCCGGTCACCGGCGTGGATGATCCCCGCCTGACTGGGTACGGCGCCCTCGCTGACCGCCCCACCCGCCAGCGCATCGAGGCCGACCTCGGGGTCTTCGTCGCTGAGGGTCTCCTCGCACTCGAGCGACTCGTCGCGTCGGACTACACGCTGGAGTCGGTGCTGGTGGCATCCAACCGGCTGCCGCGGGTCGCGCCCCTCCTGCTCGGTTGTAGCGCTCCGGTCTACGTGGCCGAATCATC
>JALYVP010000005.1:0-30769 GCA_030853185.1 Actinomycetota bacterium
CCAGATCGGCACCGTCTACTTCGAGCGTGACCACGTCCCGTTCCGCTACCACAACGACCCGGACAAGACCGCCGAGGCGGCCAACCCGCAGCACCCGACATGGACAACGATCGGCGACATCGGCTACCAGGACGATGAGGGGTTCTTGTATCTCACCGACCGCAAGGCGTTCATGATCATCTCCGGGGGCGTGAACATCTACCCCCAGGAGATCGAGGGTGTCCTGGCCCTGCACCCGAAGGTGGCCGATGTGGCCGTCATCGGCATCCCCGATCCCGATCTTGGCGAGCAGGTCAAGGCCGTGGTCCAGCCCGCCGCCGGCGCCGTGCCGGGGGTGGATCTGGCCGCCGAGATCACCGCGTACCTCCGAACGCGCATCGCCGGCTACAAGGTGCCCCGGTCGGTGGACTTCATCAGCGAACTACCTCGAACACCGACCGGCAAGCTGGTCAAGGGGCCCCTGCGCGATCGTTACATCGCCGCGGCCCGCCAACTGGCCTCCGAGAAGGATCACCCGTGGAGCGACTGATGGGTTTCGCCGAGGAACATCATCTGTTCCGGGACAGCTTCCGGGCGTTCGACACCGCCGTGCAGCTCCACGGCGGCTACGGCTACATGACCGAGCACCCGGTGGGGCGGGCCTACGTCGACGCTCGCATCACGCGCATCTACGGGGGCACCACCGAGATCATGAAAGAGATCATCGGCCGGGATCTCGTCAAGGGGGACCATCATCGCTGAGCGGGTGGGGCTGGTGTTGGCCGGCGGTGGCGCCCGTGGCGCGTACGAAGCGGGCGTGCTCTCCGTGCTCCTGCCGGAGCTCGAGGCGCGCGGGCAGCGACCCACGGTGATCGTCGGCACCAGCACGGGGGCGCTCAACGCCGCCTTCCTGGGGGCGGTGGCCGGCTGCGGCGCCGAGGAGGCCGCCGGTCGCCTCGTCGAGGGCTGGATGTCGGTCGAGCGCAAGGACGTCTTCCATCCCATCGTGCGCCGCCAAGCGCCCCTGATCGCGGCGCGCTTTGCCGGCGAGGTGCTCGGCCTGCCCGGGAGAGGCCTGCTGGGATTGCTCGACCCCGAGCCGCTTCGAGCCACGCTGGATCGCCTGATCGACTGGGCAGCCCTGCACGACAACGTGAGCAGTGGAGCGGTCCGTTCCGTCGCCCTCGTCGCCTGCGACGCCGCCAACCCTCGCAGTGTCGTGTTCGTCGAGGGCGCCGAGGCGCGCCACCTGCCGCCGGCCAGGGCCATCGAGTACGTGCCCTGCGAGCTCTCGGGCCAGCATGCACGAGCCTCGAGTGCCATTCCCGTGCTGTTCCCTGCCGTGCGCGTCGAGCAGCCCGCCGATGCCTGCGGCTGGTACTTCGACGGTGGCACCCGCCTCAACACGCCGCTCAAGCCCGCCCTGGACCTCGGGGTCGACCGGGTCGTGGTGATCGCCAGCCACTCCGTCGCCCCACGGCGCAGCGAAGAGCACCTCGGCGAGGACGCCCGCCCCGACTTCGCCGACGGCGCGGTGCAGCTCCTGCACGCAACCCTGGTCGATCCGATGACCGAAGACGTCCGCCGGCTGGGCAAGACCAACCTCATGGTGCCCGAGGGCCGGACCCGCACACCGCTCCGTGACCATCGCCGGGCCGAGGGCAGAGCCCCCTATCGCCAGGTGCCGTACATGTTCGTCGCCCCCCGTACCCGCGGTGCAGTGGGCGACATCGCCTCGGCGGTGTTCGCCCGCCGCTTCGGGGGCTACCGCGGCCTGCGAGACCCTGACATGGCCGTCCTCAGCCGGCTGCTCGGCGGCCAGAGCGAGCAGCACGGGGAGCTCATCAGCTATGTCCTCTTCGAGCCCGCGTTCCACGAGGAGCTCATCGCGCTCGGTCGTCGCGATGCCCACCGCTGGCTGGAGCGCGTCACCGGAGCCGACGCCCCCTGGTACACCAAACCCATCGACTCCCTGCCCGACAGCTGAGCCTTCGGGCCGGCCCCAGAGGGCCGGCCCCGAACAGGACCAACCGCGGGTGCGCTCAGATGGCGCGGTTGAGAGCGGCGACGTCGATGGTGCCCAGGCCGGTCACCAGGTCGTAACCGGGCTTGGCGCTGTAGGACCCGTTGCTGCCGGAGACAACATCGTGGAGGCCCGGCGTGGCCCCGCCGGCCGTGCCTGACGGGTTGGCCGAGTTGTACAGACCGTAGAGCGCGGGAGCGGCTGGACCGAGGCTGTTGCCATGCGCGCCGTTGATCCGGGTCCAGGCACCGGCGGCCAGCGGCGACGCCAGGCTGGTGCCGCCGACGGTCAGGAACCTGCCCTGCACGACGATGTTGGCACCGGTGTTGGGATCGGCGTCCATGGCCAGGTCGGGCACATCCCTGCCGCCGGCCGTGCTCGTCTGCCCGCTGAGCAGGCCCAGCACGCCCCCGAGGAGGCCGCCGCCTGCAGACGACGACGACGAGGGCACGGTGCTGTCGGCGTTGGTCGTCCACGATCCGGGTGCCTCGGCGCTGATCCCGCCGCCACTGCCGCTCCAGCCCAACTCCTTGGCGTAGGTCCCGTTGGACGTGGTGAGAGTGGTGCCCCCCACGCCAGCTGTGTAGGTACCCGATGCCGGGTAGCTGGTCTCGTTCGGGCCGGGGAGCTGGCCGATGATCGGCAGGGCGGTGACCGCACAGCTGGACCCGGTGTCACCGGATGAGGCGAACAGGGTCTGGCCCTGGGCGGACGCTTCTCTCAGGGCGTTGTCCACCGCGGTGGCGGTGCCGTCGCCGACGGCCTGGGAGTCGCACTCGCCGAACGAGGCCGAGCCCGCCTGCGCCTTGTCCTGGGACACGAACGCGGTCACCTCGTTGACGATGTCGGGATCGTTGAGGCTGGGAGCGTCGTAGAGGTAGAGGGTCTTCACGGTGTTGGCCATGGCCGTGGAGGTCTGGGTGTCGAGATCCCATTCATCGAGACCTGACGTGTCCGAGCTGGCCGGGCCGGTGGGCACGATGGTGACCGGGACCTGGGGCAGGTTGTTGGCCGCCTCCTCGGTGCGCAGATCCTTGACCACCTGGGCCAGGTTGCCCTCGGCCAGGATGGCCAGCGAGCTGCCGGTTGGCGCCGGCAGGGGCGTGGCGTCATAGGCGGTGGCCAGCGCCGGAGGGTTGAAAGAGGTGGGCGAGATGGCGTGGGTGGCCGTGCGTCTGGCGAACCCGTGGGCGCTCTGGGCCTGGTTGAGTCCCACGATGGCGCTGACCACGCCGGCCAGCGATTGCGGCACCAGCGCCGGGGTGGTGTTGGCCAGGACGGTCCTGCCGGCCTGGTTGAACAGGCCGAGTGTGGTGTGGAAGGCCTTCTGGGCGCTGGCGGCCGTGGCTCCGCCTGTCACCGACAGGTGGTTGGGGCTCACCGACACCGCCGACAGGCCTGCCGAGCGCAGGTAGGCGGTGACCGAGTTGAGCTCAGCCGGGGTGGCTCCGAAGCGAGCGGCGAAGCCGGCGGGGGTGAGGTAGTGGTGATAGGAGGAGCTGGCCGGGTTGGCCTGGTCGGCGATGAGGGCGTCGAGGCCGGCGCCGTTGCGCGGGGCCAGGGTGACGGTGACGGGCACCGGGGTCGCGGCCGGAGGAGCGCCGAGCGCGGTGGCGTTGAGCAGATGGGTGGCTGTGGTGCCGGTTGCGGCCCACGCCGAGGTGACGGGGGGGTTGGCACTGGCGGCCAGAGCAGGTCCGGTCGACAGGGCCAGGGCGGCAACCGCCAGGCCGACGACCAGTCGGGTAGGTCGAAGGTGGGCCACTAGGTGCTCCTCATGTCTTGGACGGCGATAGGTCTGGGACGTCTCTCGAAGCTGGGTGGTGGACGAGTGTATGGGAGTCTCGGCCCGATTGGGGGCGTATGTCCGAAAGGCGCCGACGACGTCGGCCGCCTCCTGGGTGTTTGTAAGCTCCGGGGGTGGTAGCCGTTCCTCCCCACCCTGACGTTCCTCCCCGCCGCTACCTGGTCCGCACGTTCGGGTGCCAGATGAACGTGCACGACTCGGAGCGCCTCGCCGGCCTCCTCGAAGCTGACGGGCTGGTCCCGACCACCGAGGTGGACGAGGCCGACGTCGTCGTGGTGAACACGTGCTGCATCAGGGAGAACGCCGACAACAGGCTCTACGGCACGCTCGGCCACCTCAAGTCCGTCAAGGACCGCCGACCGGGTATGCAGATCGCCGTTGGAGGCTGCCTGGCCCAGAAGGACCGGGACACCGTCCGATCTCGCGCCCCGTGGGTTGACGCTGTCTGGGGCACCCACAACGTCGCCCGGGCCGCCGAGCTGCTCGCCGAGGCCGCCACCCTCGGGCCGATCACCGAGATCCTCGAGGCGCCCGACCCGGAGGCCGAGCCGTTCCCCTCCGCCCTGCCGGTTCGGCGGGGGCAGGGGTGGGCGGCGTGGGTGACCATCCAGATGGGTTGCGACAACAACTGCGCCTTTTGCATCGTCCCCGCCGTGCGCGGCCCCGAGGTCAGCCGCCCGTTCGGCCAGGTCGTCACCGAGGTCACCGACCTGGCCCGGTCCGGCACGGTCGAGGTCACCCTCCTCGGCCAGAACGTCAACTCCTACGGACGGGACCTGACCTCCGCCCGGCGGACCCATCCGGCATGGCGCCAGGCGGCGGCGGTGACCGGCGAGGCCTGGGCCGCCGACGATCGGCCCCGGGCCCGCCCCCTCTTCGCCGACCTGCTGCGCGCCGTCGCCGGCATCGACGGCATCCGCCGGGTCCGCTACACCAGCCCCCACCCCAAGGACCTGCGCCCCGAGACCATCGCGGCGATGGCCGAGGAGCCGGCGGTCTGTCCCCACCTCCACTTCCCGTTGCAGTCCGGCAGTGATCGGATCCTGGCCCAGATGCACCGGGGTTACACCGCTGAGCGTTACCTGGCCAAGCTGACCGCGGCCCGCGCCGGCATCGACGATCTGGCCGTGACGACCGACATCATCGTCGGCTTCCCCGGCGAGACCGACGACGACTTCGCCCGAACCCTGGAGGTTGCCGCCGAGGCGTCCTATGACAGCGCCTTCACGTTCATCTACTCGCCCCGGCCCGGCACCGAGGCCGGCGAACGGACCGACCAGGTCACCCCCGACGTGCTCGCCGAGCGATTCGAACGGCTGCGCGTCGTGGTCGAACGGTCCGCTCTGGCCCGGCACCGGGCCCGTGAGGGCCGGGTGGAGGAGGTCGTCGTGGAGGGGCCGTCCAAGCGGGACCCGGCGGTGACGTCCGGGCGCACGACCCAGGGCAAGCTGGTCCACTTCCCGCCGGGAAGCCAGGTGCTGCGCCCGGGGTCGTTCGCGAATGTCGTGATCACCCGGGGCGCCCCCCACTTCCTGACCGGTGAGCTGATCGAGGTCACGGCCGGGCCCACCCACCGGACGCGGATCCCGGTGACGTCGAGCTGACCGCGGTCACTCCCCCTGCGGGCGCCGGCCCTCGCCACCTGGCCATCGTCGGCTGCACCGCCTCGGGCAAGAGCGCGGCGGCTCTTGAGATCGCCCGGCATCTCGGCGACGTCGAGATCGTCACCGCCGATTCCATGCAGGTGTACCGGGGGATGGACATCGGCACGGCCAAGCCCTCCGGCGCCGAGCGAGCCGAGGTGCCCCACCACCTGATCGACCTGGTGGATCCGGCCGAGGCCTGGGCGCTCACCGACTGGGTGGCGGCGGCCCGGGAGGCGGTAGCCGGCATCGACAGGCGCGGCCACCGGGCGCTGCTGGTGGGAGGCACCCCCCTCTACGTGCGCGCTCTGATCGACGGCTTCACCCCGCCGGGACGCTACCCCGAGGTTCGGGCCGACCTGGAGGCCGAGGTCGGCACGGGGGGGGAGGGGGCCGTGGCCCGGCTGCATCGGCGCCTGGGGGAGGTCGATCCGCTGGCCGCGTCGCGGATGGAGCCGACCAACCGCCGGCGGGTGATCCGTGCGCTGGAGGTGACACTGGGCAGCGGGACGCCATTCTCCCAAACCGGCCCTGGCATCGCCGCCCATCCCCCCACCCGGTGGCGACTCACCGGCCTGTGGTTGCCCCGCGCCGTGGTGGCGGGGCGCATCGAACGCCGCTTCGCCGCCATGGTCGACGCCGGCCTGGTCGCCGAGGTCGCCGGGTTGGTCGCAACGGGCATGGGCCGAACCGCACGCCAGGCCCTCGGCTACCGGGAGGTGCTGTCCCATCTCGAAGACGGTGTGGCCCTCGCAGCCGCCCTCGACCAGGCCGTCCGGCGCACCCGGGCGTTCGCTCGCCGGCAGCGGATGTGGTGGCGCCGGGACCCCCGGATGGCCTGGTTGGGCACGTCGGAGAATCCACTCGCCGTTGTCCCCACGCTCCTGAGAGACTGGACCGAACCATGACTGCCACCTCCCTGTCCTCTTCCGCGACCCCAACGGCGCCGGTCGGGACCCTGGTGCTGACCAAGCACCACGGCGCCGGCAACGATTTCGTCGTGCTGCTCGACCTCGACGGGACCGCCCCCGACGTCAGCTCGGAGACCGCTCGGCGGGTCTGCGACCGCCACCTCGGCATCGGCGCCGACGGGCTCATCCGCGGCACCCGGGCGGGAGCGGACCGTGACGCCGTGCTGCGCTTCGAGTTGTGGAATGCCGACGGCTCGCGGGCCGAGATGTCCGGCAACGGCATGCGCTGCCTGGCTCAGGCCGCCCTCGCCGCCGGGGCCGTGGAGGCGGGCGTGCCGTTCGGCGTGGTGACCCCCGCCGGTCTGCGGGAGGTGACGGTGCGCGACGGTGACACGCCGGGCACGGTGTGGGCCGTGGTCGAGATGGGCCGGGCCCTCATCGAGGGGGAGACCGATCGCTGCAACGTGGGTCACGGGAACCTTCTGGTCGACGTGGGCAACCCCCACCTGGTGGTGCTGGGCCCGGACCCGGACGGGGTGGACGTCGCCGTCCTCGGGCCCCAGTTGGGCTGCGCCGATCCGGCCGGGCGCAACGTGGAGTTCGTCGCCCTCGGTCCCGGGCCCGACGAGATCACCATGCGGGTGTGGGAGCGCGGGGTGGGGGAGACCCTGGCGTGCGGGACCGGCTCGTGCGCGGCGGCCCTGGCCTGCCACCACTGGGGGCGGGTGGGGACGAACGTGACCGTGCACCAGCCGGGCGGCTCGGTGGCGGTCATCCTCCGCCCCGACGGCACGGTGTCCCTGGCCGGGCCCAGCCAGCGGATCGCCACATGTTGGACGTGAGGACCTCTTGAGCCTGATCGAGCGCAGCTTCCGGGAGAAGATCATCCTGGTCGGCGTCACCGTGCCCCCCCAGAGCGACGAGATCACCGAAGCCCACCTCGACGAGCTGGCCCTTCTCGTCGACACCGCCGGCGCCGACGAGGCCGCTCGGGTGGTGCAACGGCGCGACCACCCGGATCCGGCGACCTACGTGGGCCGCGGCAAGGCCGAGGAGCTCCGGGACCTCTCCCTGGCCGTGGATGCCGACACCGTCGTGTTCGACGACGAGCTGAGCCCGGCCCAGTCCCGCAACCTGGAGAAGATCCTCGGTCGCACCGCCATCGACCGCACCGCGGTGATCCTCGACATCTTCGCCCAGAACGCCCGTACCCAGGAAGGGAAGGCCCAGGTCGAGCTGGCCCAGCTCCGCTACCGGCTGCCTCGCCTCCGCGGCCGGGGCCGGGCGTTCTCCCAGCAGGCCGGTGGCATCGGGACCCGCGGCCCCGGGGAGACCCAGCTCGAAGTGGACCGCCGGCGCCTGGTCCGGCGCATGAGCCGCCTGGAGAGCGAGCTCAACCGGCTGACCGACCAGCGTCGCCTCCAGCGCAAGGGTCGCCAACGGGGCCGGCTGCCGACCGTCTCGCTGGTCGGCTACACCAACGCCGGCAAGTCGACCCTGCTCAACGCCTTCACTGAAGCGGGGGTGCTGGTCGAGGACCGGCTGTTCGCCACCCTCGATCCTCGCACCAGGCGGATGGCGCTGCCCGGCGGTGAGTCGGTGCTGGTGTCGGACACCGTCGGGTTCGTGCGCAAGTTGCCCCATCAGCTGGTCGAGGCGTTCCGTTCCACCCTGGAGGTGGTGCGCGAGTCGGACCTGGTGGTCCACCTGGTGGACTCCGCCGGCCCCGACCCGGAGGGCCAGATCGACGCCGTGCGGGTGGTGATGGCCGAGATCGGGGCGGAGGACGTGCCCGAGCTCCTGGCGTTCAACAAGGCCGACCTGGCCGACGGATGGGGGGAAGCCAGTGAGGCCAAGCGGCTGGCCGCTCGCAACCCGGGGTCGGTGATGATCTCGGCCATCACCGGCAGCGGCACCGACGAGCTGCGCCAGGCCATCGGCGACCGCCTCCGGGCGCTCGCCGACATCGTGGAGCTGACCATCCCCTACGAGCGGGGCGACGTGCTGGCCGCGGTCCACCGGGAAGGCGAGGTGATGATGGAGACGCATGGGGCCGACAGCTCGACGGTCAGGGTCCGAGTCGACGAGGCGGGCGCGGCCCGGTTCCGGGAGTTCGCCGCCACCCCCGCAGAGGGGTGCGGGGGGGACCGGGGGTGATCGGCGCGACCGGCGGCTTCGTTCCGCCCGCCTATCCCTACGACCGGCTCGTCCCCTTGCGGGAGGCGGCCGCCGCCGCCCCGGGGGGGATCGTCGACCTGTCGGTGGGCACACCGACCGACCCGCCCCCGCCCGCCGCCCTGGCCGCCCTGGCCGACGCTGACGGCGGAGGGGCGCTGCGGGGCTACCCACCGTCGATCGGCTCCGGCTCCCTGCGGGGGGCGGCGGCCCGCTGGATGCACGCCACCTTCGGTGTCGATGTGGGGGCGGACGCGGTGGCGGCGTGCGTAGGAACCAAGGAGATGGTGGCCAGCCTGCCGCGATACCTGTCGCTCCGGCAGCCGGGGCGGGACACGGTGCTCTACCCGGCCGTCTCGTACCCCACCTACGAGATGGGGGCGACCCTCGCCGGTCTGCGGGCGGTGGCGGTGCCCACCGATGACACGGGCCGCCTGCAGCTCGGGGCCGTGGCCGTCGCCGATGCCGAACGGGCCCTGCTGGTCTGGATCAACAGCCCGGGCAACCCGGCGGGAGGACTCGACGACCTGCCGGCGGCAGCAGCGTGGGGTGCGGCGCAGGGCGTGGTGGTGGCCAGCGACGAATGCTACGCGGCGTTCACCTGGGACGGGCCGCCCCGGACCATCCTCGGCCACGGGACCGGCCCCGGCGGCCTCGGTGGCATCCTCGCCGTCCACTCCCTGTCGAAGCGGTCCAACCTGGCCGGCCTCCGCGTCGGGTGGGTGGCAGGCGACCCCGAGCTGGTCACCTACCTCTCCGAGGTGCGCAAGCACGCAGGGATGATGGTGCCGGGGCCGGCCCAGGCCGCAGCCGTGGCCGCCCTCGGAGACGAGGCCCATGTGGCCGACCAGCGGGCCCGCTATCGCGACCGGATGGAGGCCATGGCCTCCATCCTGGCCGCCACCGGGGTCGACGTCGCCCTGCCCGGGGGCGGCTTCTACCTGTGGGCGCCGGCACCCGGTGGCGACGCCTGGGGATGGGCCACCGAGCTGGCCGAGCGGGGCGGCGTGCTGGTGTCGCCCGGCGAGTTCTACGGGGCGGCCGGCGCCGGTCACGTCCGCCTGGCCATGGTCGCGCCGCTCGACCGCCTCGACCTGGTCGCCTCCCGCCTGGGTCGGTGAGCGGCTGAGGGCCTGGGCGGCCTCAGCGGGTTAGCATCCCTCATCCGACCACGACGGAACACGTCGTCGGGCTGGCACTGGGAGAGCGAGAGGGGATGCCGGTGTACGAGACGATCCTGGTAGGAACGGACGGATCGGAGACGGCACAGTTGGCGGTCGACCGGGCCGCAGATCTGGCCGCCACGTTCGGTGCCCGGCTGGTCATGGTCAGCGCCTTCCACCCGGCCCCCGAGACCCGGGTCGAAGCCGAGCGCCGGGGCGCGCCCGAAGACATCGTCTGGGCCATCAACGGCAAGGAGGAGGTCGACAAGACGCTGGCCGAAGCGAAGCACCGAGCCGAGGGCAAGGGTGCCGGTGACATCGTCACCATGGCGGTCGAGGGATCAGCCAGCGACGTGCTGCTCGACATCGCCGACAAGGTGGAGGCGTCGGTGATCGTGGTCGGCAGCGTGGGCCTCACCGGAGCCAAGCGGTTCCTCATGGGCAGCGTGCCCAGCCGGGTGACCCACTATGCCACCATCGACGTGCTGGTGGTCAGGACCGACCGGAGCGACCGGACCGGCTGAGCCCCGAGCGGGCCGGTAGCGTCACCCGCCGTGGCTCCCGTGACGACAGACGACATCCGAGCGAGGATCACCGCCCTGTGGGCCCGCCGGGACGAGATCGGCCCGGCCGACCCTGACGCCGTCAGGACGGTCCACGAGGCCATCGATCTGCTCGACCGCGGCGAGGTCCGGGTCGCGGAGATGGCCGCGGACGGCACCGTGACCGTCCACGAGTGGACCAAACAGGCCATCTTGATGCTGTTCAAGGTGTCGGCCATGGCGACCATCGAGGCCGGCCCCTTCGAGTATGCCGACAAGCTCCCCTTGAAAGCCGACTTCGCCCGCCACGGGGTGCGAGCGGTGCCCGGGGCATCGGCCCGGTGGGGGAGCTACCTGGGCAACGGGGTGGTGCTCATGCCGAGCTACGTCAACATCGGTGCCCGGGTCGGTCCCGGGTCGATGGTGGACACCTGGGCCACGGTCGGCAGCTGCGCTCAGATCGGGGCCAACGTGCACCTCTCGGGGGGCGTCGGCATCGGCGGCGTGCTCGAACCGCCGCAGGCGGCGCCGGTCATGATCGGCGATGAGTGCCTGATCGGCAGCCGCTGCGTCGTCGCCGACGGTGCCATCATCGGCGACGGCGTGGTCCTCGGAGCCGGCTGCGTGCTGACCGGGTCGATCCCGGTGATCGACGCCGAGACCGGCGCCGAGCTCTCCCGGGGCCGGGTCCCGTCGTGGTGCGTGGCCGTGTCGGCCAGCCGGCGCCGAAGCTACCCGGGAGGGGAGTACTTCCTGCCGTGCGTGCTCGTCGTCCGCCGCCTCACGGTCGGCGAGCGTCACAACAAGTCGACGCTCAACGAACTCCTGCGCGACCACGGCGCCACGGTGTGATGGCCGACCTGCTGGCCGAGACGGCCGAGCTGATGGGCATCCCCTCGCTCAGTCACCACGAGCAGGACCTGGCCGACCACGTCGAAGCCCGGCTGCGGGCCGCGCCGTGGCTGGAGGTGACCCGCATCGGGGCCAACGTGATCGCCCGCACCACCGGGAACCGTCCGGGCCGGATCGTCCTGGCCGGGCACCTCGACACCGTCCCCGCCAATGGCAACGCCACCCCACGCGTCGAAGGCGACACGCTGTGGGGTCTCGGTGCGGCCGACATGAAGTCCGGTCTTGCCGTCAACCTCCACCTGGCCACCACCATCGAGGCCCCGGCCACCGAGGTGACCTACGTGTTCTATGCCGCCGAGGAGGTGGACCGGGAGCACAACGGCCTGCTGGCCGTGGCCGCCTCCCGCCCCGACCTCCTCGCCGGGGACGTGGCCATCCTGGGCGAGCCCACCAACGCCGTAATCGAGGCCGGCTGCCAGGGCGTCGTCAAGCTCCGCGTGACCCTGGCCGGTCGACGGGCCCACACCGCCCGTCCGTGGATGGGCACCAATGCCGTGCACCGGCTGGCACCGCTGCTGACAAGGGTGGGGGAATGGGAGGAGCGCCGCCCGGTGATCGACGGGTGCCAGTATCGAGAGTCGGTGCAGGTGGTGGGGGTCGAAGGCGGGGTCGCCGGCAACGTGGTACCCGACCGGGCGTCGATCGTGCTCAGCTTCCGCTACGCGCCGGACCGGACACCGGACGAGGCCACCGGCGCCGTCCGTGACCTGGTGGAGGCCAGCGTGGACCCCGCCCAAGGTGATCAGGTCGAGGTCATCGATCTCGCTCCTGCCGCACCGCCGGGGCTGGCCCACCCGATCCTGGCCGGGCTGGTGTCGGCGACGCAAGCTCCCCCGAGGGCGAAGTTGGGATGGACCGACGTGGCGTTCTTCACCGAGCGGGGCACGCCGGCGGTGAACCTCGGTCCCGGTGACCCCGAGGTGGCGCACTCGGCCCACGAACGGGTCGACCGTCGGGACCTCGACGCCGTCTGCGGGTGCCTGCGGCACCTGTTGGCGACCCCGCAGCCGTAAGCGGTTGCCACCGGTCGTGGCGCCGATGCCGAAACTCGGTGCGTCGTTCGTGCACATTGCCCGAAGTCGCGCCCCCTCCGCCTCCTTAGGGTGGTCACGAGCAGTCACCATTGGCCGTACGTTGTGGTATGGCTGTAAGGGGCGAGACAGGGATTGGTCGTCGCCGATGACAAGTCACGGGTAGGAGCGACACCTCGGATGAGCAACTCGGACCGGACGGCGACCGGGCAGGAACACGCCAGCCTCCGGGTCGTCGTCGTCGATGCCCACGACCTCCTGGCCCGGTCGCTGGAGATGGCTCTGCCGGAGGCGTCGGGAGGGAGGATCGAGGTGGCAGGCACCGCTGGCACCGTCGATGACGCGCTGGTCGCCTTCGCCGACCAGGAGCCGGACGTGGCCCTCGTCGACCTGGCCCTGCCCGAGCCCGGCGCCCTCGAGCTCGTTCGGCGGGTGGCCGACGACGACGCCCGCCCCCGGCTGATCGGTGTCTCCGACGGTGCGGACGTCGACCTGGCCAGCGAGGCGCTGTCGCTTGGCATGGAGGCGCTGGTCACCAAGGCGGCTCGCCCCGAGCACCTTCTCGCGCCCGTCCTGGCTGTCCTGCAGGGCTGGCGGGTGCTTTCCGGCCCCTTGCTCGACGAGCTGCTCGACCGAGCCCACCGGCCGGGATCGGAGATCCTCGACGAGATCGACGACGACATGCTGGCCCTGTGGCTGCTCGTCGCCGAGGGACTGGAGCTGTCCCGGATCGCGGAGAGGCTCTACGTGTCGGAGCGCACGGCCAAGCGCATGGTCGCCGACCTTCGCGACCGGATCGGCGCCACGACCCGGATCCAGATGGCGGCCCTGGCCGGACGAGCGGGGCTCCTCGACGATTGGCCGTCGGCGAGCACCGCCGGCGGGCCCAGCACGAACGGGAACAAGGCGGCGACCGCCCCTCGCCGCGCCACCGGCTCGGTGACGGCATCGCGGTGAGGCCCGGCGGCCTCGGCGGGCCTGACGGCCCTGAGGCGGAACGGTCCTACCGGTCAGTGCGGGGCCGGCGGGCCCGGGCGACGATCACCGCGGCCAGGCCGCCGATGATGACCGCGGTCACGAGGGCCACAACGGTGTAGAGCAGCGAGAACGACAACGAATGCGACATCTGTCGCAGCTGGCCTCGCTGCCGCTGGACAGCGATCCTCAGAGCCTGGCTGCGGGGCTGCCCGCCCTCCGTCAGGGCGTCGAGGCCCAGTCCATCCTCGGTGCCTCCGGTGAGCTCGATGTCTACGTCCGGGGCGCCAATGTGCTCAGCCCCGCCTACCTGTCGTGGTACAACCGGGGACAGGCCACCCTCGTCGATCACCATCGCCGCGAGCTCGACCCGATCGTGTCGCCCTCGACCCTGCTGTCGTGGCTGGGGCCGAACCCGTCCACGGCAGAGATCGACTCCGCCCTCCAGCTGCTTCCGTCCTACCTGACAACGGTGACCGTCCGAGACGACCAGGCCCAAGCCGTGATGGCCTTCGGGGTGAAGCTGGGGAGCCTGGAAGACGAGTCCAAGCTCATCGCCTCGGTCCGCAACGAGCTTCCGCCGCTTCCCGCGGGAGCCACCGTGTCCATCACCGGGCTGCCGGCCGTGGCCGCCCACAGCAACGGTCTCCTCTCCGGGAACCGAATCGTGCCCAACGTGGCCGGCATCGCCGCATTTGGTCTGGTTCTCGCCGTGGCCCTGCGGCGCCGCCGAGACGCACTGCTGGCCGTCGGTTCGGCGGCGCTGGCCACGGGATGGGGCTTCGCCGTCCTCAAGGCCACCGGTACACCACTCACTCCCCTGACCGTGTCCCTCGGTTCGCTCACCTCCGCCGTCGGAGGCGAGTTCGCGGTGATGGCCCTCGGACGCTACGCCACCGGGCAGCGCCGCCCCTGGTCGGCAGTCGGCGTGGCCGCGACCACGTCCGTTGTCGGCTTTGCTGTGCTGGGCCTCTCGCGGCTGAACCTCCTCCGTCAGTTCGGGCTGGTCCTGGCCGTCTCGGTGCTCCTGGCCCTGCTGGCGGCGTGGCTGGTGGTATCGGTCAGTCGAGTCGTTTGGCGTAGCGATGCATCATCGGGTGGTGCCGTGGCCGACCCGGACCGCGCCCCGGCCGCACCAACCGTCCCCCAGGGAGAGCACTGATGAGCTTGCTGGCCATCACCACCGCCGCCTTCAAGGGTCACCTCGATTCGCCGCCCACTGCGGTGTGGGCCGGGTTGCTCGTCGTGTTCGGTCTGAGCTCGGCGGCGCTCGGATGGTTCGGATGGCGCCACGTGGAGCGGGTGGTCCCGTCGTCGTTGCCCGAGACGCTGTACCGTCAGCGTTCAACGGTCATCCGCCGGGGTTCGGCGTTCTTCTTCGCGGTGGGACTGATCCTGGTGGCGATGGGTATCTACACCGCCGTAGGGGGCTGACGGCTTGACGACAGGAGACGGACGTGGTCTTCGGTAGGCGGCATGGCGGCGCCGAGACGGAGGTGCTGCTCTCCGTGCGCGACCGCGAGCGGGGGGCCCTGGAGGTCGGTCAGGATCAGACCATCGTGCTCCTTGGTGCTTCGGGTTCAGGGAAGACCACGTGGCTTCGTTCGCTCGTCGGCGTCGGGGCTGGCTTTGACCAGACACTCCTGTTCGGCAAGCCGATCACCAAGGCTGGCGTGGCCGCCAGCATCGGCTGGGTCCCCCAGACCGACGGCGTGTTTCTCTCCGAGACGGTGTGGGCGAACGTGCACGCACCCCGGTACGTGGAACCCTGCCAGCCCGAACGCGCCATCGACGCCCTCGACTGGGTTGGGCTGGCGGACCGGGCGATGGAGCCCGTCTCCAACCTGGGGTCCGGTGCCCGGCGCCGGGTGGCGCTGGCCCGCGCCGTGGCGCGCCGCCGACCGCTGCTCATCATCGACGGGGAGCTGGATCGGAGCCTGTGGCCCATGTTCCCCTCCCTGTGCCAGCAGTTCTCGTGGTTGCGAGGTGTCGTGGTGGCCACCGCCACCGTCGAGGACCTGGCCTGGCACGCAGATCACGTCGCTCCGGTTGAGGAGGGTCGGGTGCTGGACCAGGCTCCGCTGGCGACGCTGATGGACAGCACGAACCCGGGTGTCAAGTCCGTCCTGGCCTGGACGACTCCATGAGGGGCCGTCCGGGCGATGGTCTTCGTCGAGGTTGTCCCCGGACGGCCGCTAACGTCGGCACGCCGTCGCCGAGACGCGATGTCATGGAGCCGGACGAGCAGCGAGACGACAGCCATTAGGTGGTGCAGTGACAGGTGACGAGGGTGAGACGGCATGGGGGCAGGTGGCGTCGGCCCTCGGACGTGAGGGCGCCCCGCGGTCCCCATCGACCCCCAAGGACTCGGATGCGGCTCCCGCTGTCCCCACCGGGTGGGAGGGTGTGGCCCGGGCGGTCGGCAAAGAACCGAGGGCTCGGCCGGCTGACGGTGCGGCCCCGGCATCGACGGGGCGGGGTCGGGGACGACCCCGCCCCCCCAGGGTTGGAACGGGGTTGCCACCGCATTGTCGGGTCGGTCCGACGCCGGTGCCCTCGGGACGGCCGACGATCAAGACGTCGACCGCGTTCGGGGTGGCGGCGGGGCGCTCGGAGCCGACGACGGCGCCCCGTCGGACTCCCAGCCGCCGCGGCCGGCTGGCATCCTCCGTCGCCCCCGGGTGGCCGTCGGCCGCCACCCTCGAGCGGGCATGGCCGCCGCCGTTGCGGTGGTGGTCGTCGTTGTTGGGGTGATCCTGGCGGTCGTCCTGCCCAGCGGCGGACTGCCGGCCAACGCCGCCTTCTCCTACAACGGCAGGGTCACCACTGTCGCCCAGTTCAACGACCAGGTCCAGGTGCTCAACAAGCTCAACGGCGTGACCCCGCCGGCCGTCACCGACAAGGCCGGGTACGCCCAGTTCGTGCGCTCCACGGCCAAGGCGGTGGCGGTGACCCAGATGGTCGGGAACCTGGCCAAGAAGCAGGGAATCGTCGTCTCCCAGAAGACGACGCGCGACAGCCTCGATCAGGAGGTGCAGAGCGCGTACGGCGGCGACCAGTCCAAGTTCAACCAGGCCCTGTCGACCGCCGGCATCACCGAGGATCAGGTGCTGGCGGCGTTGAACGCCCAAGCCGTGGAGAACCAGCTGTTCACCAGGGTGACCAAGAGGACGACGGTCAGCGATGCCCAGGTCACCGCCGCCTTCACCGTCAACCAGCCGGCGCTCACCGTGCCCGAGCAACGGGCCATCTCCCACATCGTGGTGGCCAGTCAGGATGCGGCCAACTCGATCATCTCCCAGCTGCAGGGCGGGGCGTCGTTCTCGACCCTGGCCCAGCAGGGCTCCCTGGACACCTCGACCAAGGCCCAAGGGGGCGCACTGGGCACGGTCGCCGCCAGCCAGCTGTCCTCACCGTTTGGCCCGCCGCATTCGGGGCTCAGGTCAACCTGCCGTTCGGGCCCGTCCAGGAGCAGGGCGGGGCGTGGGACGTCGGCCTGGTCACCGCCGTCACACCGGCCGTCACCTATGGCAACGACGCCCAGACGCAGACAGGGATCCGCAACTACCTGATCGACCAGCAGCTGCTGAACCAATGGGACGCCTACCTCTCGGCCCAGCTGAAGAAGGCGAACGTCCAGTACGCGCCCACCTACAAGCCGACCCAACCGTTGGCGCCGCCTTCGGCGTCGCTGCCTGCGGTGGTGGCATTCGTGGCCAACGCCCACTCCTCCGCCCCATCGTCGGGCCCGAGCGGCCTACCGGGGGGCACGGGGACGACTCCGTGATGCACCCGCCGGGACTGGGCCCGCGGCGCCCGGCCGAGCCTCAGGTACGTGCTGATTATGCTTGACGGGATGCCGCCGCCGGAGCAGGTCCGCACCACTGTCGAGTCCTATGTGGAGCTCCTCAGCGCTGGTGAGCGGGACACGTGGCTGGATCTCTTCGCCGAGGATGCAACCCTGACCGACCCGGTCCCCTCCGAGGCCCATGTTGGTCGCAGCGCCATCGGGTCGTTCTGGACGGGGATGACCGGCATGGCGGACCGCTTGGTGATGCGCCGGCACGAGCTGCACGTGTGCGGCAACGAGGCGGCCCTCGTCTACACGATGATCCTGGAGACCGATGAGGGTGCGGGTACGGCGTTCGACGGCGTCGAGATCTTCACCGTGGACGCCGAGGGGCTCATCGTCTCTGCCCGCGCCTACTGGGATCCCTCGGAGCTCCGTCGCATCGAGGCCCCGGACGACCGATCATGACCCGTCGAGCTGGTTCAGAGTCCGGGCCGGTTCAAGAGCCCGGCGGGTTCACAGGCGGCGGGTTCACAGGCGGCGGGTTCACAGGCGGCGGGTTCACAGGCGGCGGGTTCACAGGCGGCGGGTTCACAGGCGGCGGAGAACGGTGACGACCCGCCCGAAGATCGACACGTCGCCAGGATCGAAGGTCATGGGCGCCATCGCCGAGTTGGCCGGGACCAGCACCACCCTGTCCCCGTCGCGTTGCCACGTCTTGACCGTCGCCTCCCCGCCGGGAATGCCGACAACCACGATGTCGCCCGGGTTGACCTCCGTCTGCTGGCGCACCGTCACCAGGTCACCGTCGAGGATGCCGGCTTCGATCATCGATTCTCCCCGGACCCGCAACATGAACAGCTGGCCGTCCCCGCAGTAGTCCTCGGGGAGCGGCAGCAGCTCCTCGACGTTCTCCTGGGCCAGGACATCGGTACCGGCAGCCACGTCCCCGAGGAGCGGTATGTGGCGGGCCGGACGCCGCTCGACGTCGGCCCCCGACGTGGCGTGGTAGCGGACCTCGATGGCCCGGGGCTTGGTCGGATCCCGACGGAGGTAACCCTGCCGCTGCAGGGTGGTCAGGTGGGTGTGGACGGTCGACGATGAGGTCAGGCCGACGGCCTCGCCGATCTCGCGGACCGTCGGGGGGTAGCCCCGCTCCTGAATCTGACGAGCAATGAACTCGAGGATCTCCCGGCGCTTGCCCGTGAGGTCCCGATGGCCGGGCGTCGCCTGGTCGGAACCGGGGGTCGGCCCTCTCCTTGGGCCCGATCCAGCGGACTCCGTGACGGTTCCCAGTGCGCCCTTCTTGCCTGTCATGCCATCGCATGCTAGCGGGATCCGCCGCCCAAGGGCAAACATTTGTTCGATCCCCCTTGACAAGCGAACAAGCGTTCTGCTTGCCTACGAACAGACGTTCGCACAGGAGGTCCCCCGTGGTCGCCGTACTCGCCGAATCCCACTCCCGATCCGAAGACGAGATCCGAGACGCACGTTCCCGCCTCGCCGTGGTGCCTTCAGCCCCGCGATCAGAGCTTTCGCCCCGTAGCCATGTGGTGTCCCGGCGCCCGGTGGTGTCCCGGCGGGTTGCCGCCAACCGGCGGGCGGCGGTCCTCCTGGCCGGCTTCGTCGTCGCCGTCCTCTCGATGTTGTTCGCCCTGCAGGCGGCCCTCGGAGGCGGTGCCGGTGGTCCCCTCATCACCGGTGCCGCCTCTGCAGGCGCTCCTCGGCCCGCCGCCACCCATGCGTGGTTGGTCCGACCGGGAGACACCCTGTGGAGCATTGCCGCCGCCGTCCATCCCCACGGTGACGTCCGACCTCTTGTCGACCGTCTGTCGGCTCAGGTCGGGGGAAGGCCGCTCATGGTCGACCAGCGCCTGACACTGCCGTAAGCGTTCCCGCAGAACCTCAACGAAGAGAGGCGGCGGACCTGTCTCCTTCGGGCAACTGGTAGCGTCCGGGGGCCGTCAGGGGAGAGGCTGATGATGACTGACAAGATTGGCTGAGTGAAGTGGTCCTGCCCCGGGTTGTCGTGCCCGACAGCGACTCATGGCCGCCGGCGGCCGATCACCAAACCGTCATCCTGGCCCTGGCGTCCACGCCGGTGGAGGTCCGCCTGATCGAAGCCTTCGTCGACCAGGTTCGAGCCGCGGCCCCCGGCGCCGGGGTGACGTTGGCCCGCCACCCCGCCGAGGCCATCAGCCTGGCCAAGGGCGACGACGCCGTGATCGCGCCCGTCAAGGTTGTGTGGCTCCCACCCGATCGCAACGGTCGCCGGCGCTTTCTCCTCCGGGACCTGCTGAGCCTCGGCGACCCCTCCCGGCCCGGTACCCGGGTCCAGGAGCGGGTCCTGCGGAGCTCTCCAGACCGCTGCTCGCTGGTCGTGGGCGAGCCGGCCCGCTACCTGGATCTCGTTCGTCGTTGGTCCATGCACACGGGACGGGACGGTGATGACCAGGAGCTGGGGGGATTCGTCGGCCGCCAGGCCCGACGGGCGGTGGATCACTCGGAGCGGACCATGTCGGGCTCGGGCTACAAGACCGCTGAGGACGTCGCCGACGACCTGGTGGCCAGCCAACGGTTCCGCAACGCGGCGACGGCGCTGGCCGAATCCCTCGGGCGGGACCCGCAGGACGTCTTGGCGGAGGCCCGGCGCTGCTTCGGCGAGATGGCCACGGTGCAGAACCGTTTCGCCCGCGACGTGTGGGCGCAGCTGGCCCGGTTCATGTGGGGACGGGCCTACCATCTGGACGTCGACGAATCCGCCCTGGAGAAGATCCGGGAGCTCGGCCGGCGGCAGGCCCTGGTGTTCCTTCCCTCCCACAAGTCCAACCTGGACAGCTTCGTCATGTCGTCGACGCTCTACGAATGCGGGTTCCCGGCCAACCATGTGATGGGCGGCAACAACATGTCCTTCTGGCCCATGGGGGCGCTCGGTCGCCGGGTGGGTGTGGTGTTCATCCGGCGCAGCTTCGGGGGCGACGAGGTCTACAAACTGGCGCTGCGTCACTACCTGGCCTACCTGGCCTCCAAGCGCCTCAACCTGGAGTGGTACATCGAAGGTGGCCGGTCCCGCACGGGCAAGCTCCTCCCTCCCCGAATGGGCCTCCTCAACTACCTCGCTCGAGGCGTCGAAGAGGTGGACGTCCCTGAGGTCTACCTGGTCCCGGTCTCGATCGTCTACGAGCGGCTCAACGAGGTGGCGCAGATGACCAGCGAGTCCCGGGGCGCCAAGAAGCAACCGGAGGGGCTCAAGTGGATGCTGGGATACATCCACTCGCAACGGGGGCGGCTGGGGCGGATCCAGGTCCACTTCGCCGAGCCAGTGGCCCTGCGCAGCGCTCTACGGGCCGAGGCAAAGGGGGAGCGGTCCCTCGCTCTCAGCAAGGTGGCGTTCGAGGTCTGCACCCGGATCAATCGGTCGACTCCGGTCACCCCGACGTCACTCGCCACCTTGGCTCTGCTCGGAGCCGACGGCTGGGCCGTGACCCTGGCGCAGACCATCGCCCTGGTCCGGCCGCTCAGGGACTATGTCACCAAACGGAATCTCCCGGGGGCGGAGGACATCGCCGAGATGGCGACTCCGGCCGGCATGGGCCACGTCCTTCGCTCCCTGGCGGACAGTGGCGTTGTCGACGAGTTCGCCGGCGGGGCCGAACCGGTGTTCCGCATCAGCCCAGAGCGGGAGCTGGTTGCCGCCTTCTACCGCAACGTCATCATCCACTGGTTCGTCAACCGAGCCATCGTGGAGCTGGCGTTGGTAGCAGCGGCCGAAGCGCCCGGCGCCGATCCCATGGGGGTGGCTGTCGACGACGCCCTCCGGCTTCGGGACCTGTTGAAGTTCGAGTTCTTCTTCGCCGAGAAGGCGCAGTTCCAACGGGAGCTGCGCGCCGAGGTTGACCTCATCGCCCCCCAGTGGAGGGCCGACGACGGGGCCGTAGTATCGACCCTCGGGGAGTCCATCGCCGCTTCCGGGGGTCTGGTGGCTGACCGGGTCCTGCGTTCCTTCCTCGAGGCCTACTGGGTGGTCGCCGACCGACTCGTCGCCGCCGGGGACCGGATCGTCGAGACCGACGAGTTCGTGGCGTCGTGCCTGGCCGTGGGCCGCCAGTACCAACTCCAGCGCCGCATCGTCAGTGCTGAAGCCATCTCGGTGGAGCTGTTCACGGCGGGCCTGAAGCTGGCCACCAACCGCGGCCTGTGTGACCAGGAGAACCCGGATCGCAAGCAGGGAAGGGTCGCTCTGGCCGCCGAGCTGCACGACGCGATGCGCCGCCTGGAGCTCCTGACCCGCTGGGAGCGGCGGCACCGGTTGCGGCGCCAGGGTGACCGGGGATCCGAGCCCGCTGCCGCTCGGGGGCACCAGGCGATGCCCGCCTGATCCGGTGACCCCCCACCACGGACGGCTACTAGCGTGCCACCGTGCGATGTCCGCAATGCACCAGCGCTGACGATCGAGTGGTCGACTCGCGGACCGTTGAGGACGGCGGGTCGATACGCCGCCGACGCGAGTGCCTGGGCTGCGCTCGCCGGTTCACGACCTATGAGCGACTCGAGGACGCCCCCCTCACCGTGGTCAAGCGCTCCGGGCGCAAGGAGCTCTTCGACCGGGCCAAGGTGGTGGCCGGCATCCGGTCGGCGGCGAAGAACCGGCCGGTGTCGGCGCCGGCCATGGAGGCGCTGGCCGGGGAGGTCGACGAGGCCCTGCGTCTCGAGGGCAGCGAGGTGACCAGCTATCAGGTCGGCTTTGCCGTGCTGGAGCGGTTGCGAACCCTCGATGAGGTCGCCTATGTCCGCTTCGCCAGCGTCTACAAGGACTTTTCAGGTCTGGACGACTTCCGTCGGGAGGTCGGTCAGCAACCACTGGGCTGACGGCTGGTTAGGGTGCGGGGAGACCTCCGGCAGGTGCCGGCGGGAAAGGGAGACCGACGATGCACGTTGGGGTGCTCACCGGGGGCGGCGACTGCCCGGGACTGAACGCGGTGATCCGGGCGGTGGTGCGCAAGGGCGAGGACCACCACGGTGACTCGTTCGTCGGGTTCGTGGACGGCTGGCGGGGGGTGATCGACGACCGGGTGACCCGGCTCGACATCGAGCGCTGCCGAGGCATCCTGCCGCTGGGGGGGACCATCCTGGGGACGTCGCGCACGAACCCGTACAAGGTCGACGGGGGCCTCGAAGCGGCCCTGACCACGTTGGGGAACCGAGGCGTCGATGCGCTGGTGGCCATCGGCGGAGAGGACACCCTCGGCGTCGCCCACCGCCTGGCCGGCGAAGGTGTCCCGGTCGTGGGTGTTCCCAAGACCATCGACAACGACCTGTCGGCGACCGAGGTCACGTTCGGGTTCCACACCGCGGTGCAGATCGCCAGTGACGCCATCGATCGGCTCCACACCACCGCCGAGTCTCATGACCGGGTCATCGTCTGCGAGGTCATGGGACGCCACGCCGGGTGGATCGCAACCTATGCGGGCATCGCCGGGGGAGCAGCAGAGGTGCTCGTGCCCGAAGAGCCCTTCGACATCCAGGTGGTGTGCGAGGCGCTCAAGGCCCGTCACGCCAAGGGGCGCTACGCGTCCATCGTCGTGGTGGCCGAGGGGGCGACGCCCGCCGAGGGGACCCTCGAGGTGGCGTCGGCCGAGGTCGACCAGTTCGGTCATCCCCGCCTCGGCGGCATCGCCAACGTCATCGCCCCAGAGATCGAGAGGCGGACCGGGTTCGAGACGCGTGTGACCGTGCTGGGCCACATCCAGCGGGGTGGGACGCCGACCGCGTTCGACCGGGTGCTGGCCACCAGGTTCGGCGTGGCCGCCAGCGACGCCGTCCACGACGGGGCGTTCGATCAGATGGTCGCCCTGCAGGCCGACCGCATCGTGCGCGTCCCGCTCGCCGAGGCGGTGAGCGAGTTGAAGACCGTCGATACCGACCTGTTCCACAGCGTGGCCGGCATCTTCTTCGACTAGGCGTCGGCCCGCACCTTGCGACCGTCACCGTGCGCCTCCCGGCTCAGGCCTCCCCGCCCTCCCAGCGGCGCTCCTCGGCACCGGGCTCGACGTCGGTTGCGCCCGCCCTGACGAGGAGGTCGGCCAGCGGCTCGTACAGGGCCGGCACCGACGCGACGATCGTGTGGCCAGGAAGGATCCCGGTGCGAGCACCAGCCTCGTCGCAGATCAGCCGCCCGGCGGAAAGGTCCCACGGGTTGAGGCCCCACTCGTAGTAGGCGTCGACCCGACCCCCCGCAACCCAGCACAGGTCGAGGGCAGCCGAGCCGAACCGGCGGATGTCGCGCACGGCCGGCAGCACGGTGGCCGCGACGCGAGCCTGATGGGCGCGCCGTTCCGCCCGGTACCCGAAGCCCGTCGCCACCAGCGCCGTCGCCAGGTCCGAACGACCAACCGCCACGCTGGTGGCGGTCCCGTTGAGGCGGGCCCCCCGACCGGCGACGGCGGCCCAGGTCTCGCCCCGGAGGGGGTCGATCACGACCCCGACGACGGCCGCATCGTCGATCTCGGCGGCGATGGACACCGAGAAGGCAGGAATGCCGAAGAGGTAGTTGGTGGTGCCGTCGAGCGGGTCGACGACCCACCGCACGCCAGTCGACCCCGAGCGCGAGGTGCCCTCCTCGCCGAGGATGGCGTCGTCGGGTCGGCGCTCGGTGATGAGGCCGACCACCGCCGCCTCCGCCTGACGGTCGACCTCCGAGACCATGTCCGTTGCCGACGACTTCGTGTCGACCCGGTTGCGCACCCCACCGAAGCCGGCGATGTGGATGGCCGCCGCCGCCCGGGCCGCATCGAGGGCCACCGCGGCCAGCTCGTCGCCGAGGGGATCGGGGGAGCGGGGTGGGCCGAACAGGGCGGTCACCGACGGGGCGGGGAGCGGGGTCGGGTCGGGGCCGGGCCGGTCAGTCACCGCCCCATCATGGCGGGGGGCCTGCGCCCTCGTCGTCTCTGGGAGCGAAGATCGACGTGGGCCGGCTTCGGCCCCGCAGGACCCGGGTGTCGACAACGTTCCACATCCGGCCCTCCGCCCCGGCGGCCGAGACCGTGGCGCCGCTGGCCAGGACCCGGCTGGGATGGGTCTTGGCCATCTCGGTGAGGCGCGAGGCCTCGTTGACCGGATCGCCGATCACGGTGTACTCGAAGCGCTGCCGGGACCCAATGTTGCCGGCGACGACCGGACCCGAGGACACCCCCACGGCGGCGGCCAGATCGACCTCCTCGGTGGTGGCGGCGTCGACCGCTCGGCGGATGGCGACGGCCGCCCGCAGCGCCCGGCTGGCATGGTCGTTCGTGCCCGCCGGGGGGCCAAAGATGCACAGAGCACCGTCACCCTCGAACTTGTTGACCCAACCGTCCTCGGAGCTCACCGCGGCGATGACGGCGCCGAAGTAGACGTTCAGAGCTCGGACCACCTGCTCCGGCGGGAGGGCCTCGGCGAGGGCGGTCGAGCCAATGAGGTCGACGAACAGCGCGGTCGCATCCACCTTCTCCCCGGAGAGGTCCAGTCCCCGTTCGATGGCTCCGCTCGCCACCTGGTGGCCCACGTAACGGCCGAAGAGGTCCTCGAGGTCACGACGTTGACGCAGCCCGGAGACCATGCGGTTGACCCCCGCCTGGAGCTGGCCGACCTCCGAGGCGTCGTTGACGGAGACGGCGACATCGAGGTCCCCGGCCTCGACCCGCGCCAGTGCCTGACGGATGTCGTCGAGAGGTTCGGCGATCGTCCGGGCGGCGCCAGCGATGATGGTGAAGCCGGACAGCAGCCCGGCGGCGCACAGCAGGGCCAGAGGCTCGGCGAAGCTGGCCAGGGAGCGCTTCCCGGCCAGGACGGGAGTGAGGAGCAGACCAAGGAGCGGAACGCCCGAGCCGAACGCCCAGCTGAGCAGGATCCGGGGGGCCACGCCGATACCGTAGGGACGAGAAGGCAGGTCGCCGCCCAGGGCCTCGGCGATCAGGGGCCGGAACAGCCGCTCGACGAGCAGCACGCTCAGCGAGCAGCTGGCGATGCCGGCCAGGATGATGCCGATCACCACGGCTGCCACCCGTTGGGAGCTGTAGCCCAGGGCCGACTCCAGGGAGCCGAAGAGGACGGCGGCGACGGCCCAGAACGCCAGGGCGACGAGAGCCTGGCGCAGGGGTTGGCGCAACACGACGAGCTGCTCCTCGGGCGTCGCCGGCCGTTCCTGGCTCAACCACCGCAGGACCGGGACGAGGCTCTTGGCGTTGAGCACGGCGCCGACAGGGATGGTGCACAGCAGGAAGGCGAGCAGAGCGACGAGCACCTTGCCGTTGGTGCGGGCCGGGTTGGGGACCATCCCTGAATCGGAACCTGGACCCAGGAACTGCAGGTAGAAGAACAGGGCGATGCCGGGCACGATGTTGGCCAGCAGCGCCAGGCCGCCGAGCGCCAGGCGAGGCCGGCCGATGATCCGGGCCCCCCGGGTCACACCGGCCAGGCGGCCGCCGATCACGCGCCCGTCCCCAGCGGCGACCTCGGGGGGCCGGTGGCGGGCGAACGCGGGGCGGCCACTCACCGGCGCCCGGGGACCGGGGTGGCGTCGATTGTCAGGGCCCACGATCGACGACCGTAGCCTCGGCCTCTTCGCCGGCGGAGACCACCGGCCGCTCGACCGCCGCCCTGAGCCGGGTGAGCGGTGGCCGCCGCGCCGGCCCATCCCCGGTAGGCTCGCCGGGTGGCGGAGATCGTCCCAACGGTGCCGGCCTCGGTGCTGGCTGTCTACGCCCACCCCGACGATCCGGACGTCGCCGCCGGCGGGACCCTCGCCGCCTGGGCCCGGGCCGGTGCGATCATCGACGTGTGCATAGCCGCCGAGGGTGACAAGGGTTCAGTGGACCCCAGCGACGACCCGGTGCTGTTGACGGAGCGCCGCCGAGGGGAGGCCGAAGCAGCCGGCGCCGTCCTCGGTGTTCGGGCCCACCACTGGCTCGGCTACCCCGACGGCGACCTCGATGACGGTGGTGACCTGCGGCGGCAGCTGGTCGAGGTGATCAGACGGGTGCAGCCCGAGGTCGTCGTCGGATCGGACCCGACGGCGGTGTTCTTCGGCCAGCACTACGTCAACCACCGGGACCACCGTGTCCTCGGTTGGGCAACCATCGACGCCGTGGCGCCGGCGGCCGGTAACCCTCACTATTTCCCCACCGCCGGCGCCGCTCACGCCGTCCGTTCGCTGTACCTCTCCGGCACCCTCGAACCCGACGTGTGGGTCGACATCAGCGACACGATCGACGTCAAGGCCGAGGCCCTGGCCTGCCACATCAGCCAGGTGGGCGACCCCGGCGAGTGGTTGCGCGGTGTGGTCCGCCAGCGTGCCGAGGATGCCGGCCGGCGGGCAGGGGTGCGCTTCGCCGAGGGCTTCCGTCGGGTCCTGCTCGAGTCGTGATGCCCCCTTCACCGTCCGTGCCCCCCTCACCGTCCGTGCCCCCCTCACCGTCCGTGCCCCCCTCACCGTCCGTGCCCGCCGCCCGTCGCCTGCTCCATGTGGACATGGACGCCTTCTACGCATCGGTCGAGGCCCTCGACGATCCCGCCCTGGTAGGCCGGCCCCTGATCGTGGGCGGCACCGGCGCCCGGGGGGTCGTCGCCTCGTGCAGCTACGAGGCCCGCGCCTTCGGGGTCCGATCGGCCATGCCGTCGGGCCGAGCCCGCCGCCTGTGTCCGACGGCAACGTTCGTGGCCGGCCGCTTCGAGCGTTACCGCCAGATCAGCACCCAGCTGCACGCAATCTTCGAGCACTACACACCGCTGGTCGAGGGCATCTCGCTCGACGAGGCCTTCCTCGACGTGACCGGGGCCACCCGCCTGTTCGGACCCGCCCCCGCCATGGCCTGGACGATCAAGGCCAACGTGGCCTCGGAGCTGGGGCTGGCCTGCGCGGTTGGCGTCGCTCCGTCGAAGTTCCTGGCCAAGCTGGCCTCCCAGGCGGCGAAGCCCGGCACGTCGCTCGACCCGTCGCGCCCCGGGCCCCGCCCCGGCCCCGGTGTCGTCGAGGTGGCTGCCGGAGCGGAGCTGGCCTTCCTCCACCCGATGCCCGTGCACGCCCTGTGGGGTGTCGGTCCGGCAACCCTGGCCCGCTTGTCGCGCTTGGGGGTGATCAGCATCGGTGACCTGGCCACCATCCCGCTTGCCACCCTGGAGGGGGCGGTGGGTCGGGCCCACGGACGCCACCTCCACGAGTTGGCCCACGGACGAGACGATCGCCCGGTGGTCGCCGACCGGCCGGTCAAGTCCATCGGCCATGAGGAGACCTATGCCCACGACCGTTACGAACGGTCCGAGCTGGAGGCAGAGGTGGTGCGGATGGCCGACGCAGTGGCCGCTCGGTTGCGCGGCAACGGCGTGGCCGGGCGGACCATCACCGTCAAGGTTCGCTACGGGTCCTTCCACACCATCACCAGGAGCCGCACCGTGCCTCGCCCCACCGATGTCGGCCCGGTCATCGCCAAGGTGGCCGGGGCCATCCTCGCCTGCATCGACCTCACGCCCGGTGTCAGGCTCTTCGGTGTCACCGCCTCCAACCTGATCGAGCCGGGTGACCGGGCCGGTGAGCAGATGGAACTGACCTTCGACGGAAGCGGGACGGGCGGATCGCATCGTCGGTTCGATCCCGGTCCCGGTCCCGGTCCCGGTCCCGATCTCGAGGCCGCCGCCGCCCGGGCCTGGGATGCCGCCGGGGTGGCCTTGAGCGAGGTCCGGCGGCGCTTCGGCGAATCAGCAGTCGGGCCGGCGGCGCTCCTCGACGGGGTGGGCCTGCACCTGAAACGCCAGGGAGACACCCAGTGGGGTCCGGCGGCGCCCGAAGCGGGGACGCCGAGGGGTGACGACGGCTGACGCGGCAGGGCGGCCCGGTGAGCGAAGCGCGTTGCAGTAGCGTCAGGACCGGGCAAAGATGGTGGTGCGCCTTGAGCAGGCGTACAGCAACCGGCCCCGGGATTTGCTCGAGGTGACGCAGGACGACGGAGGCCAGACAGTGCCGCTTTCCGAAGATGAGGAGCGCATCCTCAACCAGATCGAGCAACGCTTCTACACGACCGACCCGCAATCGGCCCGGCGCATCGGCGAGACGACGTTGCCCCGCTACCTGGCGCGTAACTGCAAGTGGGCGATGCTCGCGTTCGTCCTCGGCTTGGCTGTCCTGCTGGCGTCGTTCGCATCGAGCTGGATACTCGGCGTGGTCGGGTTCGTGATCATGGTGGTCTCCGCCATCGTCTTCACCCAGAACCTCCGCAAAATGGGCGCCCACGGCCTGGCCCAACTGAACAAGACGGTCAAGGAGCACAAGGTCAACGACATGCTCGGTGACACCGGCCGGCGCCTCCGGCGCCGTTTCGGCAACGAGCGCTGAGGGTCGTTCAGCGTCTGGCGGACCCCCGCCACGCCAGGCGGGGGTCACTGAGCCAGCGCAGCCGGCGCCGGGCGGATGCCGTCCGGCGCAGGGAGATGATCAGCCGGCCCTGGGCCGAACGGGCCTGGTCGACGACCGTCGGTCCGAGGGTCCCCTCGGCGTAATTGGCCTCGCTGGCCCACACGGCCAGGGCCTCAAGCTCCGACCCCGATAGGGAGCCGGTGGCGAGGACTGGACCCGTGGCCATGGCGCCGTGCGGCGCCAGGCGGGTGGCGGCCCGCTTCGCCACTTCGGCGAACGTCTCGGAGACCAGGCGGCGGATGCCCCACCAGTCCAGCAACTCCTCCGTCTCCGCCCAGATCACCATGACCTCCGCCGCTCCTCCGGGGCTGTGGCGCGCCGCCCTGCGCCGGCGTCTTCGCCACCGGACCGCCCGCCCGCCGCTGATGAGGGCCAGCCAGCCGAGAGCGGTGCCGGCGACGACCAGGGCGGCGATCAGACCGCCCCCCAGGGCAGGGGAGTGCGACGGCGGCGGGGGCGGGGCGAGGGACACAGGCCCCCCGCTCACCGGGGGGGCGGCGATCGCCACGTGGTCGGGCGTCAGGGCCGGCGCCGGCAGCACCGGGGTCGGGGCGGGGGCGCTCGGCGTGGCCGCCGCGGTGTGGCCGGTGTATCCGGTGGCCCCCGGGACCTCGAATCCACCCTTGGTGGGTTCGAACGGGAGCCACCCGTAGCCGGCGAAGTACACCTCCGGCCAGGTGTGGGCGTCGGCGTCCGTCACCTGGTAGCCGCCGGCTCGGGTGGGGGCCCCGGCGGTGAACCCGACGGCCAGGCGGGTGGGCAGTCCGATGGAGCGAGCCAGGACCGCGTAGGCCCCTGCGAACTGCTGGCAGTAGCCGATCCGGGTGGTGAACAGGAAGTTGGCCAGGGCCTCCGTGCCGTACCCGTCGGTGGGGGGGCTGAGGCTGTAATGGAACATCGGACCCAGGAAGTAGTTCTGCAGGGCCAGGGCCTTGTCATACTCGGTCGTCTTGCCGGCGGTTATGTGGACGGCCAACTGGTGGATCTGAGGCGGCAGGCCGGGCAGGGCCAGGTCGTGGGCGAGGGTGCCATCGGACGGCGGTGGGGCGGCCTTCTCCAGCGAGCGGGTGTCGAGCGTCGGAAGGGACAGCAGCGCCGTCACGTTGTAGCTCAGGCCGTCGGCGGTCGCCCGGTCGGTCAGCAGGCTGCCCGAGACCGGGTCGTAGGTGACCCGACCTCCTCCGGTGACCGACTCAGGGGAGAAGGCGGCGGGCAGCCAGATGGAATCAAGGGTCTGCAGGTGGAACTTCTCGGTGACCTGGCGGGTGTCGGGCGGCGGCGGCCCGATCCCCGGCAGGCGGCGGCCGATGCTCAGGTAGGAGTTGGTCGACTGCCACTGGATGCCGGTGAAGGTGTCGAGGGACGTGAGCCGCCAGTACGACGGGACCGGGCTGGCCACGGTCATCACGGGCGTGCCGGCGTCGGCCACCAGCCGGGTGCGCAGATCGACGATGGGACTGATCACTGAGCGGGCCCCCCCGGCGCCCGCCGGCCCGTGCTTCCAACCGAGGACACCATGTCCCTCGCCGGGGCTGAGGAAGGGAACGACGATCACCGCCGCGGTGAGGGCCAGCAGGCTGGCCGCTATCCCCACCCCCCAGGCCACCGATCCGTGGTCGCGGTTGGCGAACCACACGGTGCCGGCCCGACCGACGGTGTTGTGGTGGACCAGCACGAACGCGGTCATCGACGCCAGCATGGCGGCCACCGCCCACGCCCGGCCGGATGTGGTGCCCAACACGCAGCACACCACGAAGAGGGCGAACCCGGGCGCCAGAGACTCGAGGCTCGAACGAAGGCGAAAGGCGGCCCAGTCTCCGAGCAGGGCGACGATCCCGACCCCCCAGGCGGCGAGGAGCCGGAACCCCACCAGGTCCGGTACAGGGGCGACGACGGTCGGTGTCACCCGCTTGGCGTTGTCCAGCGCAGCATGGATCGCAGCCCAGGTGTCCCCCAGCGGCAGGCCGTGGACCGTGGTGGCGCCCACCACGGTCCAGATCCCGACCACCAGGGTGACGACCACCCCGATGAGTGGTATCCACCAGCGAGCCACAGGCAGCCGGCGGGCGCCCCAGGACACCGCATGGACGGCGAGGGCGACGCCGACGACCGGGAGCAGCCAGCGGCTGTCGGCGAAGACCCGAGCGAAGCCGGCGGCGGCCGAAAGGGTGACGACGACCAGCAGGACCGTGGCCGGCAAACTGGCAAACCGGCGGGCCGGCCGTTGGCGCCGGGGATGGTCGGGGGAGGGCTGGAGACGACGGGTGGCGCCGTTGTCGACGCTGATGTCGACATCGAGCTCTGGCCTGGCCTCCCGGGTGAGCATGGTCACACCGCCCTCGCCGGGCGGCCCGAGGCGTGGCTCCGGTGCC